>JBMTIN010000005.1:0-23233 GCA_049437345.1 Candidatus Marinamargulisbacteria bacterium | reverse complement strand
AAAATTGAAATCGGGGGTGAATTAATCGTTGTTCCAATGCATTTGGTCGTAATTTTCTTCGGTAATTTATTTCCATATATCAATGGCACTGCCAAATTTGTTATCAATAATACACGGGGGGTGAAATGATGGCATGGGTAAGTTAAAGGTATCTTGAACCAGTGACTTTAAATGAGCACAAAACGCGTGGGTGTAATTGACCCGTTGAACTAATATTGGCCCCGTGGGAATCGACGCATTCAATTGGCGGTTGGCCTCGGTTTGAATAATATCAGTCAAGGTTTTGGGTGCGGGAGATCCCGATGAATCATTAATTTTTATGCCATTATAGTTGGGTGGATTGTGGGATGCGGTGAGTATAATGCCAAGATCATAATCATGATTTCTGACGGCCCATGAGATCAAGGGGGTCGGGGCATAATTATCACAAAAATCAATGTCAATTTTATGATGGCTCAGAACAGTGGTCAATGTCCAAGTGTAGCTATTTTCTTCTAAATGGGGGGTGTTTCCGGTTCTTGTGTCGTATCCAATCAATACGCGGGGGTTGGATATTTGGGTTGTTTTAAAGTAGTGGGCAATGGCATTGGCAATGGCGGCCACATGTTGATTTGTAAAGGTATCTCCAATAATGCCACGGTATCCGGATGTGCCAAATGCAATAATGCTCAAAATTAACTCCTATCTTATATTGTTTGGTACCGAGGACAGGACTTGAACCTGCACGGGCATAATGCCCACTAGCCCCTCAAGCTAGCGTGTCTACCAATTCCACCACCTCGGCAATACTTGCCAATAATACCACAGTTCAAATTCATGTGTAATAAAAAATCGGGGATGGCATTTTTATTTTATATTTGTAACTATTAGTAATATGCATTTTATTAGCCTAATAATCATGATCGTTTTGGGTGTTTTTGTTCCTTCAATGGGTGACGATCGCGTGCGCCCAAGTGTGTATCGATTCAGCAATGGTGCGACGTTAGTCGTTATTTCTGATCCTTTGGCAACCATTAGTTCGTCGTATGTGTTTGTTAGAACCGGCTCATTATTTGAATCGCCTTGGATGGGGTCTGGCGTATCACATTATTTGGAACATTTAGTGGCTGGCGGCACCACCCGTTTTCATGATGAATCATGGTACCAGACGCAATTGGCGTTATTGGGCGGTGCGAGTAATGCGTACACCACGTATGATCATACGGCCTATTATATTAAATCATCAGCGAAGACTACGCATCAAGCCCTCCAGATACTCTATGAGTGGGTATCGGGAGCCGCGTGGACGGCGGCGGAGTATCAACGAGAAAAAGGGGTTGTGCTTAAGGAAATGGCCCGTGCGGATCAAAATGTCGCGCGTCAAATGTATCAATCCATTCAATCTCATTTTTATAAAGATAGTCCGTATCGGTATCCGGTGATTGGATTTCGAGACGTTTTTCAATCGCTGACATCCGATGATGTGATGGCGTATTATCAACGCCAATATGTGCCGGAAAATATGGTAATTGTTATTGGCGGGCCACTGACGGGTGCAGAGCTTCGTGCTCAAATTCAAGGCACTTTCGGCCGCCTGCCTCGAGGGGTTCCTCCTTTACGATACCATGCTGAAAATTCTCGAATATTATCCCCCTCAACGGAGACGATGGTCTTACCTTCGTTAACAGCACGACGCATTGTATTTCGGTATCCGACCGTCCCATTTTCTCATCTGAATGTGTACCCATTGGATTTATTGGCGTATATTTTGGGGCATGGCGAACAATCACGATTTTATCGTTATTTTGTGACGGATCGTCGTTTGGCAACGGATATTCGTGTGCAGTCGATAACACCTTCGGCGGATTTCGGGTATTTTGAAATTACCATTGAAACAGATGAACCATTGGACACCATTGTTCAATCGGTACAGCGCCAGTTGGATATATTGCGATGGGCACGGTTTGATAAGCAGGAATTCGCCAAGGCCGTGACTCAAAAAAGGCATGATTACACGTTGGGGACGGCATCGTTGGATGATCATGTAAATAATATTGGTCAGGCCATGATGATGGGGCAAAATCCGTTATTTTTTGAGCATTATTCGCGTCATTTTTCATCAGTTACTGTGGACTCAATGAATCGAGTGGTTCGAGAGTATTTAACATCGGATCGTCGACAGGTATATGAATTTGTATCGCAAGAACCATCGCAAAATATATCCGTGTTGTCATCGTTGCCATCGCCAACAATTACCACAAAAAATGGGGTGGTATTTATGTCAATTCCAGATTCAAATGATGCCATTCTCAGAGTCTCACTTCAATTCGATGGTGGGGTAGCAACGTCTCCAAGTGAATGGCATGGGGTTGGTTATTTGGCGGCACAATTGATTGGAAAAAAAATAAAAGGTGCATCTCGGCCCTGGTATCAAACTCAATTTGAATCAAAGGGGGCCAAAATATCAACTGTATTTTCGCATAATTCATTCACCGTGAGTGTAAAAATGCATGTGGATGATGCGGATATATTATTACCTTTATTTGCGCAGTCTTTAACGGCATTTGATACGGATTTTCACGGGTTTCATGATGCCGTAAATAATGTTCGTCAAGCCATTCAAAAAGTGCCAGAATCATGGTTTGATGAATCCTTTAATTCTTTGAAATCCACGGTGTTTGGGGATATGTCTCCCTATGGAAAAGACCTTAAAGGGTCACTAGATATCCTCCAGAAAATAACCCCTCAAGACGTGGCGGATTATGTTGAATCTCAAATAAACCATGCGCCCATGACTGTGGTGATTCAATCACGACATCCACAGGTTATTCAAGCCAAACTATCGGCATTGCTTCCCAAAAATCGATCGATTATTTCGGTGCCCATCGACGGTCCATTATTGTCGACGGTTCATATGAAACACGCACCATTAACGGCTTCGGCGGGGGTTGTTTTGAGAGTGGATCCTTTGAGGCATCGTACCGATCGCCTGAGCACATGGTTGAAACTCAAGGTAATGGATGCCATATTGTCTGGTATGCGATACCCATCGGGGTTGCTTCATCAGCGGTTGCGTGGGAATCAATTGGTGTATGTTGTTCATACGTTGCCCATGCGCATGGGGAATCAAGATATGTTATTTACTTATGCATTAACATCTCCGCATCAAGTTGAATCAGTGCATCGGATCATGGCGGATTCATTTAAGGAAATTCGTACCAATATTTCATTGGACCAATTAACCTTAGCTAAAGCACAGGTATTATTTGATATTCAATCGAGTTATCAAAATTCGTCCGATAAAGCACGGTTATTTCGTGAGTATTGGCAACGATTTCATCGGATGCCCTCCATGGATGAAATGACGATGGTATTGGATACGATTTCGGTGGCTGATATTAAATTTTTGGTGAATCATGCATTTTTAAAACCACATACGATTTTATTTAATGCGGATCTTTCGAATGGAGATGACAAGACATCATCTCTTCGTTAAACTAGTATTTGTATGTTATCGATCATCATTACTCTTTTGGCTCTTGGCTTTGTTATTTTTATTCATGAGCTTGGCCATTTGTTGGCGGCAAAGCGAGCTAACGTTGGGGTATCTGAGTTTGCTATTGGTATGGGGCCTAAGTTAGTGTCCTTTGATTATGGCGACACCATGTATTCTTTACGGTTGTTTCCGTTTGGAGGATTTATTAAAGCTCAGGGAATGGACGGCGAGGCGTCGGGGCCCATCGAACTTGATTATCGTCAAAAGTCCGCATGGAGTAAAGCTAGGATTTTAGCCGCGGGGTCGGTTATGAATATTCTTTTGGGTTGGGTTTTGTTTACAATTATTGCGGGCGTGAACGGTACGTCATCAATCTCCCCGCGTATTGATGCCGTTCAATCAGGGTTACCGGCCGATATCGCTGGATTACAGTCGGGGGATACCGTGACGGCCGTGAATGGTCAGCCCATCCAAAACCTTCAACAGGATCTTATTTCGTTTGTAAAAAATTCAAATGGGGATGTTTTTCAATTGACGTTTATACGTGATTCAGCGTCAAAAACGGTGACATTGTCCGCGGTTGAGTCCGATGGGCGATTTCAGGTGGGGGTTGCTTTTACCACCCTTACTACCCCCATGGCCTGGCCCAAGGCGATTGTGTTTGGTTTGACGAAAACCTGGGCCACCATTGGCCAATCATTTTCAGGCATTAAAATGTTATTGGCCGGGAATGCCAGTGTCAACGAATTGGCTGGTCCTGTGGGAATTGTTCAAATTGCCTCCAGCCAAATACAAAAAAGTGCCATGTCTTTTTTAAATTTAATGGCATTTATAAGCATTAGTTTGGGGATGATTAACTTACTTCCTTTTCCGGTGTTGGACGGGGGACATTTGTTGTTTCTATTAATTGAAACATTGCGTGGTAAACCGTTAGAAAAAAAAATAGAGGGAATTGTTACCAATGTGGCCGCGGGACTATTAATTGGTTTAATGGTATTCATTGTATTCAATGATATTATTCGCTGGGATGACCGCGTTACAATTATTAAGGAGATGCAAAAATGACATTGAATCATGCCATATTAACGGACATTGCGCATACCATTCGAGGGCTATCGATTGATGCCATTGATGCGGCAAATTCGGGGCATCCGGGGTTGCCATTAGGGTGTGCCGAATTATTTGCCTATTTGTATGGCTATGAACTTAATCATAATCCCGATGATCCTCATTGGTTGTCGCGGGATCGATTTATTTTATCGGCCGGTCATGGCTCCATGGGATTATATGCCGCGCTTCATTTGGCGGGATTTGATGTGTCGTTGAATGAATTGAAGAACTTTCGGCAGTTGCATTCAAAAACAGCGGGGCATCCTGAATACGGGGAGTTGGCGGGTGTTGAGACCACAACAGGGCCCCTGGGGCAGGGCATTGCCTCGGCCGTAGGGATGGCACTGGGAATGAAAATGGCGAATTGTCGTTTTTCGGCGGAGAACGCATTAATTGACCCTACCGTATTTGTATTGGCCGGGGATGGCTGTTTAATGGAAGGTGTCTCTTCTGAGGCATCCTCATTGGCCGGGCATTTGAAGTTAGACAACTTGGTTTTGTTATTTGATTCCAATGATATTTGTTTAGACGGCCCCACCGATGAGTGTGTGTCTGAAGATACGGCAGCGCGTTATGAGGCTTACGGGTGGTTTGTTCAGACCATTGATGGCCATTCATTTTCAGATATTCATTCGGCGGTTACGTTGGCAAAAGCATCGGATAAACCATCCATTATTATCGCTAAAACAACCATTGGGTGGGGATCCCCAACATATGCCGGAACATCCGATGTCCACGGGAAGCCATTGGGACGGAATGAATCTAAAAAAGTCAAACAACAATTGGGTTTGCCTGAATCCCCTGATTTTTTTGTGTCGGATGCCGTTCGAGATTATTTTAAAGTGCGTCAAGTGGATCAAAGAGAATCGTATAATTTGTGGCACCGGACCTTTGATGATTGGCGCAAGGCTCATCCCGAATTGGCGCGTTCATTTGACTTACATAACGATCCCTTGGATCACACGGTACTATACGATCAATTATCGGCATTGGTGCTTTCTCCAAATAAAGCCACCCGTTCGCAGTCCGCACAGTGCTTGCAACAATTGGCTAAAATAGTGCCCTGTTTAGTTGGAGGGTCTGCCGATTTATCGTGTTCCGATAATACATTTTTGAGTGAATACGATGCCGTTTCAGCTGATAATTATACGGGGCGCAATATTAAATATGGGGTGCGTGAGTTTGCCATGGCATCCATGGCTACCGGTTTATATTTGACTGGAATGTTTCGCCCCTATGTTGGGACATTTTTAATGTTTTCAGATTATATGAGAAATGCCATTCGCTTGAGTGCCTTAATGGCGGTTCCGGTGGTCTATCAATTTACACATGATTCTGTTTTTTTAGGTGAAGATGGCCCGACACATCAACCGGTGGAGCATTTGGCATCATTACGTGCGATGCCGCAATTAACGGTATGTCGTCCAGCCGATGAAAATGAAGTAAAGGCGGCCTGGTATCAAGCCATGGTATCCTCCCATCCCACAGCCATTGTGTTGTCTCGCCAAGCGATTCAATCGCTGGATCAAACCTCTTTTGAGGGTGCGGTTAAAGGTGGGTACGTTTTACACGAGGTGGGTGCCGCCGATGTAACTATTTTTGCCACGGGGTCTGAATGTTCATTGGCCCTTCAAGTTGCGCAATCTTTGTATGAACAAGATAGGATTAAGGCACGAGTGGTTTCTTTAATGTCGTGGGAAGTATTTCAAACCCAAGATGTGGCGTATCAGACATCGGTTGTTGGAACGGCGGCACTAAATGTGTCTATCGAGGCCGGTTGTTCATTTGGTTGGGAGCGATATGTAGGCCTCAATGGGGTGTCTATTTCCATTGATACTTTTGGTTTGAGTGGCACGTATGCGGATTTAACGAAGCATTTTGGGTTTGATGAAGCCTCGATTGTATCGAAAATAAAAGTGGCCATGGGTCTTGTTTCATCCTCCCGATGATCTCATTTAAAAACGTTGTTAAAAAATACCCCAATGGGTTTACGGCCTTGGATGGAATTGATTTAGTTATTCCAGAAAATGAATTTGTTTATTTGATTGGGCCATCGGGTGCCGGTAAATCAACATTACTTCGGTTAATTTTTATGGAAGAAGCCGTAACCTCTGGGGAAATTATTATTGATAAATATATATTAACGCAGTTAATGGACATGCAAATTCCATATTATCGTCGAAATATTGGGATGATTTTCCAGGATTATAAATTATTGCCTCGACGCACGGTATATGAAAACGTGGCCTTCGCATTGCATGTGATGCATGTTCCCATAAAAAAAATTAAACAACAGGTAAATTATGCGTTGGATTTGGTGGGGCTAATGGGCAAGCAGACCCATTATCCCCATGAGTTATCGGGTGGGGAACAACAAAAAATTTGCATTGCTCGGGCCATTGTTAATCAGCCATCCATTTTATTATGCGATGAGCCTACCGGGAATTTGGACCCGGAGACATCGTGGGAAATTGTGCATTTATTAACCAAAATTAATTCACACAATACAACAGTGTTAATGGCCACTCATGATACGGAGATTGTGGATGGCATTCCAAAGCGTGTGATTGCTGTGAATGGAGGAAAATTGTCGCGAGATCAGGTCTTAGGAACTTATGTTGAATGATTAACAGTCATGCGATTATTTTCTTTTTAAAAGAAACGGCCATTGGCTTAAGACGTTCTAGCCTCATGACACTCATTGCCGTTGCGACAATTACGATTACCTTAATTATTTTGGGGCTTTTTATGTTGATTTCGGCCAACTTGGGGAAAGTCACCGGTGATATTGTGTCAAAGTTAGAAGTGAGATTATTTTTAAAGCCCAATTTAGCTATTGAAGATATTCAATTATTTCGTCGAAAATTACGATCCATTGAAGGGGTTAAGGACGTTGTATTTATTAATAATACCGAGGCTTGGCAGCAGTTTCAGTCAGATTATTCTCATTTAGCATTGAAAAATTATGTGGATGCCAATCCTTTACCTCATTCGTTAAATATAAAACTGCATCGTACACGAGATTTGAAATCCATTATTTTATATATTAAGCGTTTCGATACCATTATTGATGATATTGTTTATGGGGGGGAGTTGGCGGATCGTGTTGAGGTATTTCGTCGTGTTATGTTTGTGTCAGGATGGTCGTTAATTGGGTTATTAATTATGGCGTCATTATTTATTATTATGAATACGATTCGATTAACGGTCATTGCTCGAGATGAAGAAATTGGTATTATGCAATTAGTGGGCGCCACGCATCGGTTTATTAAGGGGCCCTTTTTAATTGAGGGGTTTGTTATTGGTATTGTTGGGGCCAGTGGGGCCGTGGGCATTTTATATTTTATTTATGCGCTTATTATTCATCAACTTATGGAGAAAATGCCATTTTTTCCATTTATTGCGGATCATAGTTCATTGTATTATATTTATGGATTTGTTTTATTATCTGGCTCGATTATTGGCATGCTGGGGGCCTATATTGCGGTATCAAGAAGTTTAAAGTGAGGTTTATATGTTAAGTTTTTTAAGAAATAATAGTGTTAAAATTGTTTATGGCATTATTATTAGTTTTATTGTTACCACATTTTTAGGGGTTATTTTTTTTAATGATTCATTTAAAGCATCGAGAGACCAACAAAAAAGTCAGCAAGATCGTCAAGCCGCCGTGGCTTTAATTGGGGATTTACCGGTGACTCGGGTCATGTACCAATTGGCCCTGCAACGGGTTCAAGGGCAGCTTCCAGAAACACTTCAAATGACGCATGATATGGCCGATATGATTCAATTAAATGCATTGAATCAATCCATTCAAAATACATTATTACTTACTATTGGTAAGGAACAGAACGTTGCCGTGGATCGTAATGAAATAAATACGGCACTATACTCGGTCATGACGCAGTTTGATGTCACAACTAAAAAAGAACTAAAGCAAAAAATTCAGGCGGCAGGAGGGCGTTATGATGCAATGTTACGTCAATTAAAAGATGATATTATTGTATCTAAAACACGTCAAGCATTAATGGGGTCTGTGGTTATTCGAGATACAGACACCGCATTTTTAAACAAGCAATATTATTTAAAAACATTGTATATTTCGCCCCAAGGTATTGAGGCGAATGTCTCAAATTCAACCATGGATTTATTTCAAGAGGCCAATGATATCCGCAACCGTATTACCGGATCGGCATCGTTTGATATTGAATTTAAACGTCGTTATCCGAATATACCATCGCCAATTTCTTTTGATTGGGTAACCATTAATCAATTGCCACCGGTGGTGTCACGAGCCTTGGTGACCTTAACCAAAGGGGAGATTTCCCAACCCATTAAAGTGGCCAATGGGTATGTTATTTTAGAGCTAAATAAAATAAAAGCGTTGGCACCAACCGCGACGATTACAGAAGATCGTCTGGCTCAAGATTGGGCGCGAATGACCATTTATCAGCAATTAGAAAAGGTTCAAGCCGGTCGTGAAATTAAGGTGTTGGATATGAATTTAAATGCCATAAAGCTGAAAAGTGAAGGCCGATTAGATGAAGCTATTCAAGCATATCAAGGCATGATATCTCAGTCGCCAGCGAATCCATATCCACATTTATTTATTGCACGACTTCAATTAATGAAGGGCGATATTTCGGCGGCTAAGCAATCGCTTTTAAAAGCCGAAATTAAAGAATCATTGGTGTCGGATACTGTAGTTGTGCCAGAAATTCATTTGCTATTGGCCCAATTATATGATCAAGAAAAATTTATTGATAAACGAAACGCACAATATGATGCGGTGATTAATGGTCAGGTAACGGTGCCAATACTAACATATTTGAAGGATGTTTTTGAATCAAGCGGTGACACCACACGTTTGGCCATTGTGACTCAAAAAATTGAGGCAAAAACAGCCACTCCGTCGATGACCTCGGATTCGGATTCCCTAAATTCAATGCGGCCTGATGCGTCTAATAATTTTCTGGATTCAATGAATTAGCCCAATTCCAGTAGGCTGGAGATATATATTGAGGTGCAATTATTATAATTTCCGGAATATCGTAGGGGTGATTTTCGGAAATAAATTGCGTTAATTTAGGTTGATGTGAGGCTAAAAATTTAATAGTTAATCGTTGTTCAGTATCGGTTTCAATCTGGCCTTTCCAGTGATATTGACTGGTGATGGGGTGTTCTTTTTGAACGCAAACGGCCCATTTTTTTTGAAGGATTGAATGTACTAGTGGTTGGCAATCAAAAGAAATGGGGAATGTTGTTTGCATAATGAGCAATGAATGATTCATGGTCATTAAAGTATAATGAAATATTGGGTAGTTTGTCCAAGTTTTAAATTGTGATACACTAATTGTATGAGTTCGTCAGAATTTAATAATACAGATATTAAAAACGAGTTGGAATTTAACGATGGCGTTGGGGATGCCCTTCGCGAAAAAAAAGCTTATGTATTTAGTTGGAAAAAAACAATTACGGTGTTGTCCATTGGATTTATTGGCGTGGTTTTATTTACATTTGGGGTATTAGAAATTGGTAAAAAAGCCTTTGATATTTCAGATAATTCAGCCGAAAAAACAATGAATGATTTATCCATGGACTCATCTCTAACGGATTCAGATGTATTGGAATGGCAAGCACTTCCTGTGGTTGCCATTGATGTCGATCCGGTTCTGGATGAAGCCACCAGTGAGGCGGATCTTTTGGTTGAGGCTTCTTCCTTAAAGACATCCGAATTATCCCCATCTAAAGATTTAGTTCCTGTACCGGTGGCACCACCAACCCCCGTAAACGCGACAGTGTCGGATGCTTCATCATCGTATATGTATCGTGTGATCGCCGGCAGCTTTTCAGACTATAATAATGCGGTTACGCATCTAAAAGATATTAAACAAAAAGGATTCGATGGGTACGTTTGGTCCTTAACATCGAAGGACAACCGGGTCACCTACAAAGTTCAAGTGGGTTCATTTTCGGATCGATCATTGGCTCAGAAACAGGTGGCACAGTTGAAAAAAGATCAATTTTCGGCGTATATATCCAAATATAAGTAGTTTTTTATGGGGGAGCTTGTGTAGATTTATTAAAAATATTATTGACGTGTGGTATAGTCTAACCATGATTGCTCAGTTGCGAAATATAAGGACATGTAATATTGGCATTGATTTAGGAACCGCCAATAGTGTTGTTTATAAAGAGCACCATGGCATTATTATTCGTGAGCCCAGTGTTGTGGCATTTGATCAAGGCTCAAAGAAAGTACTTTCGATTGGCGACTTGGCTTACGAAATGGTGGGTAAAACGCCAGCTTCAATTATTGCAATTCGTCCCTTAAAGGACGGTGTTATTTCAGATTATCAGACAACGGAGGCTATGATCCGTCATTTTTTAAAGCTATCCAAGGTGCCGATTTATAAGAAAATTCGACTTTTAATTGGGATTCCCTATGGCATTACGAATGTTGAACGCCGAGCTGTGGTGGATGCCGCGGGAATGGGGGGAGCGAAAGATTGTTTTTTAATTGATGAGCCACTGGCCGCCGCTATTGGCGCTGGGCATAATATTTTTGAACCATGTGGTCGATTAATTGTTGATATTGGGGGGGGGACAACCGAAGTTGCTGTTATTTCATTGGGGGGGATTGTGGTGTCAGAATCCATACGGATGGCGGGCGATAAATTAGATCAGGCTATTATTAATCATTGTCGAAAAAGTTATAATTTATTGATCGGTGATCGGTGTGCAGAGCGCATAAAGTGCCAAATGGGATCGGTGATGCCATTTAAAAAAGAGCGTCATATGCCGGTGACCGGACGGGATTTATTAACGGGTTTACCAAAGACGTTTACGTTATCTTCGATGGAAATACGTGATGCTATGGAGCCGATTATTTTGGCCATTGTAACAGCGATTCGTCGCACATTAGAGGCAACCCCACCGGAATTATCGTCGGATATTTTTAGTGAAGGATTGACCTTAACTGGTGGTGGGGCCTTACTGCATGGATTGGCACCATTTATTCAAGATGCCATGGGGGTTCCTGTTCAAATTGCGTCAGATCCGTTGTCCTGCGTTGCATTGGGTACGGGACAAGTTCTTGATAATATGGATGACTATATTGATCGGGTTATATTTAATTAATCGGGGTTAATGGCCAAAAATCCTAGCGCACTCATTCGATCAACAATGTATTTTCGATGATCATATTTGTAGTTTTCAGCCGTTGACTTCCCACAGGAAAGAATCAGTATTTCTTTAATGATGCGGGGTTGTTGATCTTGAATATAGTCAGATATGCATGTTTTGGCATTGGATATGGATTGAATATATCCAAAAATATTTGACCAAAAAGGGACCATGAATTCATAGGTATCCACATGCACAAACCCATCATTTTTGCGAAATTCGTCAATTAAGAATTCTCGAACTTTTTGATAGCTCAAATCGTCTCCAGAAACCTTGAAAAGAGCCGTTTCACACATTTTTTTAATGGGTGTAATACGTTCAATATAAAGCGATAAGATATGATCAAAGTGCGATCGTGCTGTTGAGGGGGGGGATGTATGGGCCAAATCGGTGGCCAATTGTTTAAAATTAATGTCGCCATTTTTCTTGATGTAACGGATGAGAATTAATGTCATTAAATCAGAATAGGTGTACATGTAGGTGTCATCGGTATTATAAAACCAGATATCGGATAAATACATTAAGTACATGCGTGTGGCACGATTTTTATCGGTATGACTAATAGCAATAATATTTTGAATGGGGCCCTTGAGGTTATTATTTTCGGGTGAAAAATCAGCCAGAAATTCGAGCATGGCCGTAAATATATTTTCGCCATATATTTTTGAGGCTTCACCCATTGCGGTTAACTCGAATGGTAACATAGTGTGTTGTACAATGCCATGGCCTAATTCATGATAAAGAATGGTTTCAGACATATCGTTTAGCAATGTTTTTTCGTATTTAATCAGCTGATTTTTTGATTGAATTCCGTAGTGTTCGAGCACCGTTTGTTTAATGCCTTCACCAATGTTCCAATAGGGATTCGCATGAATATTGATCATTTCAAATTCACTATAATCAAATATTTGAACCCATTTTTGGGCAAAAATAGTGGCCAATGACTCTAGGCGAATATAAATGGTTTGATGCCCAATAATAGCGGCCATTGACATTATATTATTGGGGGTTCGAATATATTCTTTTTGAATAAATATCACACGGTAGCCATGACGTTTTTTTGAATGCCCTTTGCCAAAAATAAGTTCCATTTGACGACCGTATTGGCCGGAATGAATAAACTTGTTGGAGCCTAAGAACTGAAGGTGTCGGTTTAATTCAGTCAATTTAAATAATTCGAAGGTTGTGTCAAATAATTTAAACGTATACAGACGAAGTTTTTGCTGCGCATCATTTGGGGACAAGGTCTTCATTCCAAGTGTTTGAATTGTTTGGGCCACTTTTTCTTCAAATTCATTGGCATGCTGGGTGCTGATGTGCGTTTTAGGGTCAATGCGCAATAAGTTTCGGCAAAAGGTGGTTTTTACCTGTTGTTCACCGGGTTCTCCCCAATCGCCAGATACTTGCATGTAATGATACATTAAGTGGGCGTACTCGTGGGTTTGATCGTATAATAAACGTTCAATTTTTTGTGTGAATTGCTTTAATTCTGTTGCATCAAGCGTTTCATTTTGTGATTGACAATAATCCTGAATGGTTTTGAATCGATTGATTTTAGATTTATCCATAAGAAGACGAATCGCATCGGAATGAAATGTGTTATTTTTAGTCAATAATTTGAAGGTTTTCATAACAATATTCAGTTTAGTGTTTCAAATTAAATCCATCAATCATTTATTTAGGGGATGGATTTGTAATATTGGACTGAATTGGCTATTATTTTGTCATGTCTATTCTTGAACAATTGGATGCGATTGATAATGAGTTAAATCAGATGACAATAGCATCGCTTACATTGGATGAATTACGGCAGTTAAAAGAGAATTTTTTTGGTAAAAGAGGTCGAATTAGTAATGTTATGAAATCCATTCGTTTGGCCACAAAGGATGAAAAGCCCCACGTGGGCAAAAAAATGAACCAACTAAAGGCCACGCATCTTTTAAAATTAGATCAGCAATTATTGGCGCTTGAATCGGAAGACGCGCATCGTAAATTAATGGCGGATGCCATTGATATTACTTTACCCGGTCGTCGTGTGGCGGCGGGGTCCGTGCATCCAATACGTCGGGCGGAATGGGAGTTGGCGGCCATTTGTGAATCCCTCGGGTTTTCGGTGGCATCGGGACCTATTATTGAAGATATGTTTCATAACTTTGAGGCACTCAATATTCCATCGACCCATCCCTCTAGAGACATGCACGATACCTTTTATTTAAATACGGATCACGTGCTTCGAACTCATACGTCATCGGTTCAAATTCGGTACATGACGTCGCATCAACCGCCGATAAAAATTATTGCGCCAGGACAGGTATTTCGTAGTGATCAAGATCGCACCCATTCACCCATGTTTCATCAGTTGGAGGGGTTATACATTAACACATCAGTGACGCTTCCAGAGCTTAAATATGTACTAGAAACGATTTTAAAAACATTTTTTAATGATGATTTTCCGATAAGATATCGTGCCAGTTATTTTCCCTTTACGGAGCCGTCATTTGAAGTCGATGTCCAATTTGCTTCAACCGGTGAGTGGATGGAAGTATTGGGGGCGGGGATGGTCCATCGGAACGTTTTGCGGTCGGTTCATTTAGATCCCGATCAGACCACGGGATTTGCGTTTGGGCTGGGGATTGATCGATTGGCCATGTTAAAGTACGGCATTTCAGACATTCGCCCCTTTTATGAAAATGATTATCGGTTTTTAAATTCGGAGGTACGGTAAATGCGGGTATCATTACGTTGGTTGCGGGAATTTTGTTCATTTCCAGATGAAGATACTTTAATTCAAGATTTTAATCGTATTGGGTTTGAAGTCGAATCTGTAGAAAAAAAAGGCGAGGGGCTTTGTCACATTGTGATTGGCCAGATTCATTCATTTAAGCCGCATCCCAATGCCGATCGATTGCGTATTGCGGACGTATTTATTGGTGAATCCTGTGTGCAAATTGTTACCGCAGCAACCAATGTTCAGGATGGCGATAAAGTGCCGATTAGTTTGCCCGGAGCGGTATTGGCCAATGGCATGACCATTAAAGCCAGTCAGTTACGTGGGGTTGATTCCCAAGGTATGATGTGTTCGGCGGTTGAGTGTGGGCTTACCGATACATCGCCAGGTGTTTGGGTCTTGCCACCAGACGCTCCCGTAGGCGAGGATTTTATAGCATATGCTCATTTGGTGGATACGATTATTGATGTGGCCATTTTGCCAAATCGAGGCGATGCTATGAGTTTATATGGTTTAGCGCGCGAGGTATCGGCCCTATATGCGATGCCCATGACGTTTTCAGTGCCCCAATCAACGGTTTCGGATACAGTGACCCCGGTTGTATGTTCAGTTGACGATACGCATGATTGTGAATATTATCGAGCACAAAGAGTGACGGGATTAGTGCCGGGTTATACGACTCCGGTGGTATGGCAAACTCGGCTATATTATACTGGGCAACGCCCTGTATCTTGGCCCATCGATGTGACCAACATTGTGATGATTGAAACGGGGCAACCCTTGCATGCCTTCGATGCTCATACTATCGAAACCATTCACGTAGGCCGTGGTCATCATGGCGCTATGGTAACATTATTAAACGATAAATCCGTTCAGTTAACGTCGGATGTACTGGTGGTCCATGTCAATAACACGCCGGCAGCGGTTGCTGGTATTATGGGCACTACCGAATATTCCGTCTCAGAAACAACATCAGCCATTATTTTAGAAGCGGGTATTATGAACCCCGTGTTGGTTCGAAAAGCGGCCAAGCAATTGGGGGTTCGCTCAGAAAGTTCGTCTCGCTTCGAAAAAGGGGTGGATCCTCATGGCATTGATATGGCCAGTCGTCGTGCGATTCAGTTATTATCAGAATCGGGCGCCAGGATTACTTGTGATCAACCAATCGTTGTGGGCCATTATTCTTCGGAGCCTCAAAATATTTCATTAGATATAGCGAAAATGAACATTTTTTTAGGGACTAATTATACGCTTTCCAATGTCGCCGAGCAACTCGCTCCATTGGGGTTTCAATTAAATAAAACAACCGTCACTGTGCCGAGTTGGCGGAAAAATGATTGCCAAGAGTGGCCGGATATTGCCGAGGAGATGTGCCGATTTTCGGGAATTGATGATATTTCATCCACGCCAATACGTACCATGGTTCCTGTGCATCATGATTCACTCTGGCAACTTCGAAAAAAAATTATTGAATCAGCGACAACCTTGGGATTTACAGAGGCAATTCCTTTTCCGTTATCACCCACCGATATACTTGATAGTCAACCCAAGGTCCTGAACCCCATTACCCCTGAATTAACAACCTTACGATCCAATGGCATTCAATCATTGATTCAAGTGGCTGCATTGAATGTGGCTCGGCACCCGCATCCGGTTCGCATGATCAGCGTTGGTCCTGTGTGGGATTCCCAAGGCAATGAAACATGGCAATGTTCAAGTATTATTCAGGGAACGGCTCATTATCAGCCATACTTAAAGAAGGATACCGGGGCCATTGATTTTTACGATGTAAAAGGGTGTGTGGATTCACTATTTTTAGCCCTTGGTATTCAACATACAATTCAGCCCTGCACGGTATCGCATTGGGTGCATCCCGGGCAATCGGCGGATATTTATATTGATGATGTCCATGTTGGTTTTTTTGGCATGATTCATCCAGAGGTAAAGGCGGCGCATCGATTGCCAGACACCGGCATTATTGAGTGGTCAATCAATGCGTTATTAACACATAATATATCAAAACATTATCCAATGGTATCAAAGTTTCCAGCGACCACGCGAGATACTACTTATATTATTGACACAAGGGTATCGGTTGGCGAAGTATTGGCCATTTTAAATAATAAGAAACCATCACTTTGCACCCGCATTATTCTTTGTGGGTATTATGAACAGCCGGATCAAACGGCGGTGAATGTGTCATTTCGTATGACGTACCAAGATCATGCGGGCTCGCTTGAAATGGATGAGGTGAATACCATTCATAAAGCATTGGCTGAATCGGTGATTCATGGATTACCATGTCGGTTTCCTGAATAGTGATGTCCGCGGATACGCCCATGATGCAACAATACAAAGCCATTAAGGCACGGCATCAAGATGCTATTTTATTTTTTCGATTGGGTGACTTTTATGAAATGTTTTTTGAAGATGCTCAGGTCGCTTCTCAGGCATTGAGTTTAACACTTACTGGACGAGGGAAAGGCGAGCAACGTGTTCCCATGTGTGGGATTCCGTTTCATTCGGCTGAGGGGTATATTTCAAAATTAGTGAAACAGGGATTCAAAGTGGCGATTTGTGAACAAACAGAGCCGGCATCAAAAGACTCGAAGGGCCCAACAACCCGTGATGTTGTGCGTATTATTACTCCAGGAACGGCACAGTTGGACCCGATTCTAGATGCCACACAACCAAATTATTTGGTGGCTGTATCTCAACATCCATTGGGGATTGGATTCGCGTATGTGGATGTATCAACAGGCGCATTTTTTTGTGATGTTAAAGATACAGTGGGGGCGGCTTTAGCTGAGATTCATCGGTTGGGGGCCAATGAATTATTGTTGGACGACGCATTGAAGGGGCAAATTTCACATGCGGTAATGGCTCCTTTTTTTCCATTTCAAGAGGACCAGGCTATCGCATATATATGCTGTCATTTTAATATCCAAGATATTGGCATATTTAATATTCAAGATCAACGTCCCGCATTTGCAGCCATTGTGGCCATATTAGATTACTTAAATTATACCCAAAAAGGGGCCTTTTCTCAGATTAAAAAAATTCAGCGCGTGGATCATCAGGATCATTGCTTTTTTGATGCGGGGGTGATGGATCATTTGGGGATATTTGATAAAAAAAATGGGTTGTACAAGCAATTAAACACAACCAAAACTCCTTTGGGGGCACGTTGTTTACAGCGGTATTTGCGATACCCATTAATTGAACAAGCGGCTATTTTAAATCGCCAATCCCAAGTGACGCATTTAATGGCGGGAGATCATTTGATTTTATGGGCGGATGCCGTGAATGGGGTGCATGATATTGAGAGACTAACATCTCGCATTTGCGCTAAATTTCAAAACCCTCATGATTTTTTGGGCTTACGTCATTCTTTGGCGGCATTGGATGCGGTGGTAACATTTTTAGATGAATTGGGCGATCATTTTGATCGTGAGCATGGGGTGTTATCGACGCTCATGACATCACCCGGAGGGTTAAACGAATTGAAATCAGTGTTGGATAATGCATTGTTAGATACGGTCCCATCACACATTCGTGATGGTGGTATTTTTAAATCGGGGTATTCCGATGAATTGGATGCATTATGTCAGTCGTTTTCAGATGTTCGAGTATGGATCAAGGAACTTGAGCCACAACTTAAAGCCTCGCTCGGTATTAAAAGTTTAAAAGTAGGGTTTAATAAAGTCTTTGGCTATTATATTGAAATTCCCAACGCTCAAAAGTCGCATGTGCCAGCGTCATTTATTCGAAAACAGACATTGGTGAACGCGGAACGGTATATTACGCCCGAATTAAAAGAAAAAGAAGCCATTCTTTTAAACGCACAATCTCAACAAGTACAGATTGAACAGGGATTATATTCGGAATTAGAATTGTTAATGGATCCTTATGTTGGGGCATTGCAAACAGCGGCATCAATTATTGCCCATGTTGATGCCATGGGTGCATTGGCACAAAGTAGCCTTACATATGGATTTACACGTCCGGTGGTTCATGAGTGCACGCATAAGTCGGCCACGTTAAAGGGCCTTTGGCATCCTGTGGTGGCGGCCAAGCAATCCTTTATTCGCAATACAGTGGCGTTGTCTGAAGCGCATCCATTTATGCTCATTACGGGGCCAAATATGGCGGGCAAGTCGACCATTATGCGCAGTGTGGCTCTTTGTATTATTTTGGGTCAAATGGGCAGTTATGTTCCCGCTGAATCGGCTGAATTTGGACTGGTAACCTCGATTTATACACGAATTGGTGCGAACGATAAATTGGCTCAGGGGCAATCTACATTTATGGTGGAGATGGTTGAAATGGCAACTATTTGCCAGAACGCTACGGCCCACAGTTTGATTTTATTGGATGAAGTAGGGCGTGGGACATCCACATTTGATGGTGTTAGTATTGCCGCGTCGGTCACCGAGTATCTGGTCACGCAGATTCAAGCCCGGACGCTATTTGCCACCCATTATCACGAATTAACGGCACTGGCGGATCGTTATTCACAGATTCAAAATACATCCATGCAAATTAAAGAAGTGGGCGATCAACTGGTATTTTCGTACCAGTTGGTTCCCGGTGCTGCGCATAAAAGTTATGGCGTAATGGTGGCGAAAATGGCGGGGCTGCCCCCCGAAATTATTGATAAAGCAACGGCGTGGCTGCAACAATTTGAACAAAAATCAGCCGATGGTCGTGTGGTTCAATTAACATTATTTTAGTTCACTTTTTCGGTGATATTTGACGCATGTGAATCTTCTTGGATATGATACTTAAGTGAAATCTATTCAAACAAATTTAGAGGGTGTGCAGGTAATTATTCCCGATGTTTTGGGCGATGAACGTGGCTTTTTTAAAGAGGTCATTCATCCTCAGAAATTAGCGGATGTGGGTATTAATCACCGGTTTGTTCAACTGAACCATTCAAAGTCACAACAGGGGACATTAAGGGGGTTGCATTTTCAGTTGCCACCTTATGAACAATCCAAGCTGGTACGTGTATTGAAGGGGGCAATTTATGATGTGGCCGTGGATATTCGGCCCAACAGTCCGTCATTTGGCCAATATTTTGGTATTGAGTTGACGGCGGAAAATCATAAAATGTTGTATGTGCCAATTGGGTTTGCCCATGGATTTTTGGCATTGACGGATTGTGACATTGAATATGCCTGTGGTGATATTTATTCACCGGATTTCGAGGCAAGTCTTCGCTGGGATGATCCTACGGTGGGGGTTGAATGGCCCACCATGAATTGTCCCTTTCTTTTGTCAAAGAAAGACAAAGTGGCGCCGTTCCTTTCGGATATATCGACAATGTTAAATTAAGTGATTTTGTTCCGATGTAAATTTAAATTTAATGGTTGTTTGCTCTTTAATTTCCCGTTCTAGGCTCCAGCGTGTTTCGGTTAAAAATACCCATTTACCATCTTTATCTTTTGCAACCTGTTGTTTTCTACGACGAATAAAGTCTTTGAGATCATCGGGATTTTCGCTACTAATCCAACAAGCTTTGGTGTAATTAAGTGGATCAAATTGACATTGGGCCTGATATTCATTGGCCAAGCGATATTGAATCACATCAAACTGTAATACCCCTACCGTTCCAACCATGGCTTGACCATCAATTTCACGATAAAATAATTGAGCCACACCTTCTTCTGACAATTGAATTAACCCTTTTTTTAATTGTTTTGACTTCATGGGGTCTAAATTTTTAACAACTCTAAAAATTTCAGGTGAAAACGATGGGATGCCTAAAAAGTGGAAGGTGTCACCGTCGGTGAGCGTATCGCCAATTTTTAAGTTACCGGTATCATGTAACCCAATAATATCACCTGGAAACGCCACATCAATGACTGATTTTGATTGCGCCATAAAAGCGGTTGGGTTAACACTGCGAATCGTTTTTTGAGATCGAACATGAAAGTATTTTTTTTGACGTTCAAATTGCCCTGAGCAAATACGTAAAAAGGCAATGCGATCTCGGTGTTTAGGGTCAATATTGGCATGTATTTTAAAAATGAATCCCGAAAAAGATGCGGCCGATGGGGATATATCTCCGATATTGGTTTCCCGATCTTTTGGGGACGGTGCGATATCAATAAAGCAGTCCAAGAGTTCTTTCACCCCAAAATTATTAAGCGCCGATCCAAAAAAAACAGGCGTAACGGTGCCATTTAAATAGTCCTCAAGGCATAGTTTGGGGTAGACCTGAACCAATTCCATGGCCTCAATGAGTTCATTCGTGGCCGATTCACCAATCAGTTCAATTAGTTGTGGATCTTGAAGCGAGGTGATTTTGATCGTGTCGTGTTGATCTTGTTTTTCATGCGGTCGGTATAGGACCAATTCATTGGAATAAATATTGTAGACGCCTTTAAATAACTTTCCGGACCCAATGGGCCAACTTAGGGGGCAGACATTAATATTAAGGCTTTTTTCAATATTATCTAAAAGTTCAATAGGGTCCATGCCTTCTCGATCTAATTTATTAATAAAGGTAATAATGGGGGTGTCTCGCATGCGACAAACTTCCATTAACTTGTAAGTTTGGGTTTCAACCCCTTTGGTTGCATCAATGACCATGATCACGGAATCCACGGCCGTTAAGGTACGATAGGTGTCTTCACAAAAATCTTTATGACCAGGGGTATCCAATATATTAATTTTTTTATCTTGATACTCAAATCCCATGACCGATGTAGCCACGGAAATACCCCGTTGTTTTTCAATTTCCATAAAATCAGAGGTCGCGTGGCGACTGGCTTTTTTGGCTTTAATGGCCCCGGCCACTTGAATGGCGCCGCCAAATAATAAGAATTTTTCAGTCAACGTGGTTTTTCCGGCATCCGGATGAGAAATAATACCAAAGGTTCGCCGACGGGCGGTTTCTTGATTAACAATTGACATATAAAAACCATACCCTAGGTTGGCATTGTTCGCAATCCCAAGGGGAGGTTTTGGTGCCCCCCCCTTTTTTTAATATTGTTTATAAATGAGTAACTAAAATTCTAGAAGGCGATTCCCACATAGATCTCAGCGCCCGGAATCCCTTTAAGTTCAGCCATCCCTTCTTGAACATCGTCAATATCCTGTACTTCTGTGTCATCGGCTTTGGCCGATATTTTGGGAGAGGCCACTAAATAGTTGACTTTTCCACCGAGCAATACGGGACCCAGACCAAACTCTTTTCCGTATTCAAAAATGAGCCCCGAAAAATCGGCATCAACCGTCACTTTTGCACTGGCCTGAATAGACCCCACGGTTTCTGATGCAATATATGAATATTCGGTATTAAACGTGCCATATCCCACACCAACATACCCAATAAATGGCAATTTGTATCGAGCCCCAACTCCTAATCCACTCAATGTTGTTGATGTCTCTTCAAACTCGAATGTTCCACTACCGTAGTTTACAAATGCACTGAGGTTTGGAAAGATATTATTTAATTTTCGTTCATACTCAAAGACAATGGGTCTTGGTAGCCCCACACCAACACGAACGGCATTATTGGCGGATAGCGTGGGAACGCTAAATAAAACCGTTGTAGCAAGTAACATTAATAGATATTTTTTCATTAGTATCGACTCCTTAAATAAATGATAAATTTTTACTCCTTTAATCCTGTCATAAAATAAAGCATTGAACAATCTAAAAATTGACTTTTTTAAATGAGTCGTGGAGATTATAATACGGTATGGATGTTATTTTTGATCATTGGCAGGGCGAAAATTTAAGTGATGTTATTCAATCCATTGCCATGTTCCGCAAGCAGGTACTATCAAATGTGTCGTATTTTCAGACACAATCTTTATCCAATGAAATTAATGCACTGCAACATTACTTTGATGCGGAATCAGTGGTTATTGTGGCCAATGATGGTGGGCATATTGTGGGTTATATTTCGTTGGTAAATGAATTGGAAACTCATTCGAATTTAGGTGAGTATGCGTATTATGGACCCGACTTAATGGTGTCAGAGGGACCCATTGTTCATTCAGATTATTGTGGGCAGGGCATTGCAAAAGGACTAATTACCGAGGCCATTCAGGTATGCCAGGATCGTTGTGTTGAAGCGTTGATTTTTGACCCATCGGGCATTCGAACAGATGAATTAGACCCGGTTATTCAGGCGATTTCAGCTTCGTTTGGGTTTGAAAAACGATTAAATAAGGCGACAAATGAATGCTATTATCAGCGAATATTGTCCGATGAATAATTGGGCAAAGGCGCATCTATTTTGGCCAATCGCTGAGTGTGTCGGCCACCCTCAAAATCAGTTGTAATCCATTCGTTAATCAGTGAGATGGCTGTATCTGGGGCGGTGGTTCGCCCGCCCAAGCATAGTACGTTTGCATTATTATGTGCTTTGGACATTTTGGCGGTAAACAAGTCATGTACCAGTGCGGCGCGAATTCCATGATACCGATTGGCGCGGATACTAATGCCAATACCCGTACCACAAATTAATATCCCGGCATCGATTTTTTTTTGAGCAATGGCTATGCATAATTTATCGGCAAACACGGGATAATCCACACGATCATCGGTTGTTGTTCCAAAATCAATTAAGTTTAATTCGAGCATTTCTTTTTGCAGGGCTGTTTTAAGCGAAAATCCGCCATGATCCGACGCAATACCAAATTTCATATGCTTAGAACTTACCTTAGAATGAATAAAAAAACAAATGGCCGTGGTTATTTATTTTTTTTAGCGCTTGTTCG
>JBMTIN010000004.1:0-23950 GCA_049437345.1 Candidatus Marinamargulisbacteria bacterium | reverse complement strand
CCCCCCACAATCCACCATCGGCCCCCGTGAATTAGGCCGAAACGATAAAATTACCATCGAGAAAAATGGAAAAGTACAACACTTAAAATGGAAAAAAGCCGAAGCCCTCGTAAAAAATGATGGTTGGAAAATTCAAAAAAAATAATGCAGGAATTAAATCTTCAATTTAAAAAATTAAAAGATCGCTTCGACTTGCTCGGAAACCATCTTTGACCATCCTCAATTAACCGAAAAAATACGTCAAATTAATGCGGAAATTGAACTCGATAGTTTTTGGACCGAAAATCCGAATGCTCAAAAAGTTTTTCAAAACCTGAATCAATTAAAGCAACAAAAACAACAAATTGAGTCCATTACACATACTTTTTCAGATGCTCAAACGGGTTTAGAATTGTTGAGTGATTGTCCCGATGACCCCGACATTATATCGGAAGTCACCTCCTTGCTGAACGTTCTCAAAGACACCCTGAACGCCATTGAAGTGAATTGTTTATTGTCGCATAAGTGGGATACCTTTAATTGTATTTTCACCATTAATGCCGGGGCCGGGGGCACGGATGCTCAAGATTGGGCGGAAATGCTCTTGAGAATGTATACCCGATGGTTTGCATTAAAATCATTTAAAACGGATATTACAGAGCTATCTCCTGGGGATGAAGCCGGTATTAAATCGGCCACATTATGGGTATCAGGACACCATAGCTATGGATTATGTAAAAATGAAATTGGCATTCACCGTTTAGTGCGGCAAAGCCCATTTAATGCCAATGCTAAACGACAAACATCCTTTGCCGCGGTGGATGTTATTCCTGAATTTGAAAAAACCGATCAAGATATTCAGTTAAATAGTGCTGATTTACGCATTGATACCTACCGTGCATCGGGGGCCGGTGGCCAACACATTAATAAAACAGATTCAGCGGTTCGTATTACGCATCTTCCCACTGGCCTGGTCGCACAATCCCAAGCCCAACGTTCTCAAACAGCCAACAAAGAAACAGCCATGAAAATGTTAATATCACGTATTATAACTCAACTTGAAATTCAACAAAAAGAAACCATTAATGACCTTAAAAGCCATACTGATATCGCCTGGGGAAACCAAATACGATCCTATGTATTTCACCCATATAAAATGGTTAAAGATCATCGTACAAATGAAGAAACCTCTCATATTCAACGAGTAATGGATGGCGATATTGATTCGTTCGTTGAATCACATTTGCGATTTAATGCCAATCAAAACACGTTAAAATAATGGCGACCCCCACGCTGACCATTAATACGAATCAAATCCATAAGAATATTATGACGATTCGCTCGATATTATCACCCCACACCCATATTTTTTTAATTGCTAAGGCCAATGCTTATGGTTTAGGGGCTGTCAAACTCTGTCAAATGCTTTCGCCATGTATTGATGGCATTGGCGTAGCGACAGTGACAGAAGCTATTGAGCTCCGTGACAATGGGATTCAACACCCTATTTTATTATTATCCGAACCCCCGTTCGCCACCGTATCCCTCTTGGCCACACATGACTTAATCAGTACCGTATATAATCTAGATACCATCACTCACCTCAATAATTATGCCAAAACGAAAAAAATTAAGTTAAAAACACATTTTAAAATTGATACCGGCATGTCACGATTGGGGGCACCATGGGATGATACAAAAAAAATACTCGACTACTGGGATCAGTGTGAATACCTTATTAAAGATGGGTTATATTCTCATTTAGCCAACAGCCATAATAAAAATCACCCACTAAATCAAACACAATACGATCGATTTATACACGCTCAAAAGAATCATTCCGTGGCGTATACCCATATGGCCAACTCAGATGCCATACGTAATATTCCAAATGCGCAATTCAGCATGGTACGTGTCGGATTAGCCGCATATGATAACGCATTAACATTGGTCGCTCCAGTACGTCATATTCAATATGTTAAAGACAATACCAGTATCGGCTATGGCAGCACCTTTATTACCAAAAAAAACACCCGTGTGGGTGTAATTGGGATGGGGTACGCCGATGGACTTTCCACACAGCTATCCAACAATGGGTATGTAGTGATTCAGGGCCATAAATGCCCTATCATCGGGTCGGTATGCATGGATATGATCATGGTTCAGCTCCCGGAAAGTATCACGGTCAGCATTAATGATCCCGCGATTATTCTATCACCAAAAGGACACCCTGGAATGTCGATTCATGATATGGCGGAATACACCCATCAAAATCCCCGAGAGGTCATGACCCGTTTTTCACGACGTGTATTATTTAATTATCAATAAGTTGTTTCTCTTGAAGTGCCTTCACACAACGCTTGGCGGCGGACTGTTGTGCCATCTTTTTATTTGAACCAGTGCCCATATAGCTCAAGGGCATCCCATTAATCGAAACAGTGACTTCATAGTGAAATACTTTTTTATGCTCAGGGCCCGTCATTTTAAGGCAATTGTAAAGTGGTAAGGCATCCCCATATTTTTGAATTCGTTCCTGAAGAAACGTTTTATAATCAACAATAAAGTCCTCATCTAAATACTCCGCCATGTGGGTTTCCACCACGTGATTAAACCAGTCTTGGACATATTCGATCCCTAAATCAAGAAATATTGCCGCTAAAATAGCCTCAAAAGTATCGGACAAGAGGGCGGGTCTCAACTGCCCAGACACGGCTTTCTCACTATCGGAAATTTGAACATACTGATCCAACCCCATGGCTAAAGATACCTTGGCCAAAGATTGATCGGATATAATTCGTGCCCGAATCTTGGTGAGCATCCCTTCCTCCATATTTGGAAATCGATGCATTAAATAATACGATACAATAAACTTGAGTACGGCATCCCCAAAAAATTCCAATCGCTCTTGTTGATCTTCCCGTTTATTTTTCCGATGTTGATGAACATAAGATCGATGAGTGAGTGCATATTGATATAACCGTTCGTCATTGGGTTCAATATTAAACGCATCAAAGAACGATGTTAATAATGCCATTTAATCTCTCGATATTAACGACATGGCATTTAAAATAGAATGCACCATCCGACAAATATAATAGATCCCAATCGCAACACAACATCCCAATGCTAAACCAATCAGACCACGATACAAGGATATTAAAACGGGCGTATGAAAATGACAAAATGAATTAATAAATGACGTTAACCCAATCACGCCCAGAGCATTGAGCAGCCATAAAATGCCTCGGCGAGAAAAATAAGGTGAAAACCAAAATGCTAATATTAATGCTGGATACCCAATTAAAAAGGCTTTAAAACGAGGTCTTACCACAAATACGTCTTCTAAAAATGATCGGATCAATCCCTCAATAGTTAACAATTGCAAATAATTTCCGCTTCTAAAAATGTACAATAATAAAATAAAAAATAAGGCAAATAGTGTCATTAGACCGTACAGCGTCATGGGAGATCGAAATACCCGCCGAATAACATATAGAATAGAGTTGATTCGAAGTGGGCCACAAAAATAATAACTGCCCACAAAAAAAATGGGCAATAACAAGGCTAACTTCACCCCCCAAAATGGCTGAACATTATTTAAATACAAAGGATCACAGTGCAATGCCACCAAAAAAAGAACCCCTATTAAACAAATTAGAATCAGGGACGTCATGTATTTTAATAACCCGCCGATACGCGCTAACCACGATGTTAACGGGTTTATCCCTAAATCAGGAAAAAAATAAACCATCCCGATGACGGGCGCAATCACCGCGGTTAATAATCCGAATACCGGAATAGTAATGGCTGGAATACTAAGAGTAATGGCATAACCGGCCATCAAAGATCCAACTAAAATGACTCTTTGTCGAACGCCCTTTAAACGATGAACTGTTGAAATTAACATGTACAATGCCGAAAAAATACCTAATCCAATGGTCGCGGTTTCATATAATGCCAATGAAATAACCGGCATATTCAAAAATGTATCACGCGATTCACCCCCCGATCGAACAAACGTATCCATCACCTTTTTCATAAACACCATATTTTTATCATATAGATTAGTATCATTTACCTGTGAATTAAATGGAAAAACAATCAGTTGAGGCGACCGATTATTCAAGGCACGAATATAACGGTCATACGCATCAGAAAAAGATAATTCAGAATCCGGCCCTAACTCATGCGAAATAACCACCTGCTCCGTTAAACGTTTGGCCAATGTTGTCAATCGATCCGCCTGAAGATATGTATACTGAGAAAACTCCGGTATCACTAACCGAAAGTTCGCGTGTTGTATAAGTCGGGTCATCGTATCCAATGCCCGATGATTATTAAATTTGAATGCTCGATCAAATGCCACCGCGGCCACCTGAGAGTTATTGGCTAATTCTGAAAACATTAACTCCCATTTCTTTTCAGAAAATGTGTCATACGATTTAAACTGTGGCACAATATTAAACCCAAACGATGCGAATGACTTTAAAAAGATAGGATTAAACCCCAATGGCACCGGCATTAAGCGGAATTTACGAAAGTTCACTTGTATGATTTGTCCCGAATGCTCGATGATACTTTTTCGTGGAAAATACAATCTTAAATGCGTCACAATGCGTTTATAAACGTCAACTTCATCAACAACAATGTAAGTTGAATTGGGTTGAATGGCTGTTTTTTGTCTTAATCGAGATAAAACCGTCCGATATAATTGCCCAACACGCAGTGTATTAATAATTTGATGGCCTTCCAGTACCGTCACTTTCGCCAGTTGCTCATATGTTTCTAAGGTAGGCTCAGGGACTAAAATAGTGGATACACCTACTTGATTTTTCAATATGGCCAACATGGTGGCCTGATCATTACCGGACCATTCTTGAAGTGCCATAATATTATCTGTTGTTAATGCATACTGAGCACTATGTCGCACCGCATCATACGATAAACGTTTTAAAAGAATATTAAAGGACACAACAACGGCTATCCCAATAAAAACACATGAAACAATCGTATTAACACGTCGAATTTTCACAGTCACATAGTAACAATAGATGAACAAATTTGCATGTAAAATTTTTTTGTACTAAAATTTAGCGATACAGTTAAGGAGCTTTGCTTTGAATAATAAATCTCAAGATACCGATCAACTATCCATTCTTTTGTCTGAAAAACAACCCGATACTATCACCTACTCCAAGTCTATATTTTATTTATTGACTAAAAATCTCCCTTCCGACTATTCATCAAAAGCCGAAGTTAAAAATGATAATCTTTTGGTTCCCTATACAATTATTAAAAAATCAAAAATAGCCAAAGAACAAAATGCCAAGGAAATTGTCTTACTAGCCAGTGAACGTCCTGACCGAAATACGGCCGTACGATCTACTCTGGATCTATGGGGACTTTCATCTTACGTTGACTATTTATATACAACCGCCGAATTAAGTTTTTTAGAAGGATTAACGCCTATTTTTGAAGGCGGATTTTTAAGCCCCTCTGAATTAAAAAAAATATCTGAAATCCTCGCATTTTTAAAAATTTTAGTCCCCTCAACCAGTCTTAAATATTACGAAACAAAATACAATAAAGAATTTGCCCAAAAATATTATGATATTCGCTTAAAAATGCTGGAATGGGCCGGCAAGTTGCACGTACCAATTATTTCTGGACTCATTATTGGTGAAGATACCAATAACGATACCTTCAAAGCCACCATCGATAAAGTATGTGAGTATCAACAAAAATACAAAAATATCCACTCCATATCGATTCAATCAGAGGCCCTTCTAACTACCGGTAAACCCTCTAAAAAATCAGACACCCTGCTTATTAAGGCCATTGAACACCTTAAAAAAGCGAACATTACATCGACATTATCCACACCCCCAATCCATATGCATTGTATGGACCGTTTTATTGACGCTGGCATTCGTGATTTTGGATCCATCCCCATTAATCCCGGTGTGTTGTTTCCCAACATATCTGCGCCTGATTTTGATGATATTGCCACCAATGTTCGTGCCAAAGGATTAAGTTTTAAACAGCGACTCCCCATTAAATATGATTTTATTAAAGATGGTTTCTATTCTAAAAAATTGGGCCAAGTATTTGACAGTTATAAGTATAAAATCAAAAAATACGAACAAGAAAAAACCAAAGACGCTAAACTAGCTTCATGACAAAACTCAACGAACCGCCAGCCCCAGAGAACACCTCAGAGACACCTAACCGGCCAAAAAAACCCGCCCCCGATTTAGTATCCGCATTTACCAAATTATTTAAAAATGCTCAAACCACGGTGGCCAACACGACCGATGCCCCCCCCACGGCTCCCCCGTCCCCCAATTCTCCCGATGAAATAACAAAACCAACATCATCGTCAAAAGAAACGCCCCTTCCGACAACATCATTTAAATTTAAAAAAGATGACCCCATACTTAATCAGATATTTCAGTCCATGGGAATCACCCAGCTCCAACAAATTCAAACCCTGCTGATTCAAGTCACCCAGCACATTGATTCCACCGTGGCCATTCCGCATAATACGCAAACATTTGTGATTCAAATCGAAAAACATGCCGCCCCATTAACCATTCAGACCACCCCCTCGCCCCATGGAAATCAAGTGAAATTAACTTGTCACGGCGCCCTTTTCGCGCTCCTATCAGCTCACATCCCCGAATTAAAAACCTACCTAAAAAAACGAAATATAAGCATTGATACACTCTCTATTTTAGACGACGCCCCCCCCACTTCTGAACAAGACTTAAAAAATAGGATTTAAATTTACAGAGATTAAGCTATAATTAAAAATAACTATTTTTAAGGATTTGAATTTGACAACAAACCCCACTTCAACAAAAAAAGAAATTTTCCTTCCCTCCATTATTGGCGATTGGACAACCTATACGGCTGAAAAAAATAAGGCGGCCATTTCAATTACAAAATCCATTGGGCATGCAAATAAAACACTGCCCGAATCAACCATTCAAGAATTGCTTTTTTTTCATCATATATTTTTCGAATCTTTTTTTGATCAACTGATTCATAATCTTGATTCCCACATTGTTATTGACACCATTTCAGCGAATGTCATCAATCATACGGTATTCAAAGAATCTCAAAAAGCGGATATCTACATTAGTAAGTTTCAACATCCCGAATTGGATCAAATCGATTTTATATTATCAAAAAAAGCTACTAAATTTATCGCTCACCGATTATGTGGTGGGGCACAACACCCTAACAACATTGACCCAACGGACATTGAGATTTCCATTATATCCATTATTACCGACCTATTTTTTAATGAGCTATCCAATCATTGGCGCACTATTTTTGAATATACCCCTCATGCACAAACCACGCAATTTGGCGATTACACGTTTCATCCCCAACAATACGAAAATGAAGCTGTTCTTGAAATTACGGCCAGATTTAAACTCTTTAATCAAACGGGAATGACCTGCAAACTATTATATTCACTAAAAACAATCAATGTCCTCCTTGATTATATGGCGCAACTAAATGATACGATTATTGAACGGGCTCACTTAAACAAAAAAACGCTTAAAAAAACAATGATTGATGCAAAATCCGTAATTGGCACAACCCCATTATCGTTAAATGAATTGCAAACACTGGAAATCGGTGACGTTGTGGTTCTTGAAGATAAACAAATTAACGACCCCATTACCCTCACCATTGGAAATAAAACCAAGTTCAACGTAAAACCCGTTCAAATTGACGAAAAAACCATTGGGGTTCAATTGGTGGATTTCCCTATGCTTGAATCTCATATCAACGACACGAACAAGCCACTTAATGGGCCCCTTATTGAATCGAAACACCCTCTTGCGGCCGATTCAATGCGCATGGGGCATGGGAAACAGGCCATATCATCAACCACCGATCATAGTATTGAAAATTCACTCGATGATGATCCGACTATGGATGACTCAACCGATACGCCATCATACGATGATACCGATGATTTTTCATGGGATGATTTAGACGATGAGTAAACGGGGCGCTTTTTCAGTCATTAATTACAAAGGTGGCACCGGGAAAACCTGCACCCTTGTTAACGTTGCTCATGCGCTTAGCTTAAAAGGCCATCGCATTTTAATTATTGACACAGATCCTCAAGGCTCGGTAGCCTACCATTTGGGCGTCACCCCAACCAAAACACTGTACAACATTATTGTGCAAAATGAACGTCCCGAAAACTGTCTCATGACCCCTCGAAAAAACATCGACTTAATTGCCGCCAACGAGCATCTATTTCCCGCTGAAAATGCGCTCCACCAACAACCTAAAAGAGAACATGTCCTTAGTGATAAACTTCGTCCCTTAATGGCCAATTACGACTACACCTTTATTGATTGCTCACCATCCATTAATTTAATGAACCAAAATGCGCAGCTGTGCGCCCCCCATTTATTGGTTCCCGTGTCCATGGATTATATGACTTTGTTAGGGGTTAAGCAACTCATTAAAAATGCAAAATTGTTAAATCATCATTTTAATGCAACAATTTCAGTATCAAAAATCATTCCAACGTTTTATAATAGTCGTAATAGAAAGACAAAACATGTTCATGAGAGTTTAACCCGTGCGTTTTCGAACCACATGGCGACTCCGATTCGAACCAATGTTTCAATTTCAGAAGCGGCGGGTTATGGAAAAAGCATATTTGAATATGCCCCCACCGGAACCGCGGCCGAGGATTTCAATCAATTATCAAAAGAGGTGTTAAATTTATGAACGATGAAAAATTCAACGATCCATTAGCAGATTTTGATCCGGTGATGGCATCGGCATTTTCAACAGAATCAGACCCGTTATCTGAAGCGCAATCTCCTCCCGTGGCTTCAGACACATCATCTGATGCATCGAAGGGTGATGGTACCGACAGTGCATTAAATACACCCCTTGATGACTTTATTGAATCGGCTCCAGCACCAAATAATTTGGATGCCGCCCCCGCAGCTCCGGCCACTCCGCAAAACTCTGAACCACCCACAACCGACAGCGATGATTTATTTTTTGATGATGATTCCTTTGATATTGACGAAACATTATTTGAAACATCCCCTGAAAAAGATTCCGAGGGAGTTCAAGTCTCGAATCTTACTTTTGATGCCCCCACACCGCCCAGCGATACCCCCGATACCTACGATAAAAATATTTTTAAAAATATTAAAGTTGACGTGGCTATTGAGCTTGGCCGAACCAAAATTAGCCTTAAAAAATTGTATGAATTGAAAAATGGAGCGATTGTCGAAATGGGGCGCTTGGTCGGTGAGCCATTGGATCTTGTTATTAATGATCAGGTGATTGCCCGAGGCGAAGTTGTCGCGGTAAATAACAATTATGGAATCCGCATCACTCACGTCGAGGCAACAAACCCAATTACATAATGGATACTGGGTACTATATTAAGTTTGTTGTATCCTCATTACTGGTAATTGGTGTGTTATTAATTGCCTTAAAATACGCAAAACGAGTGGGGGTTTCGACGGGAAATAAACACATCAAAATTTTAGATCGACTGGCATTAGGGTCTCAATCCAATTTATTTATTGTCGATATTAAAGGAACCGAATATGTGATTGGCGCGACTAACCAACATATTCAGCTAATCGATAAACGATGATTCGACTTATTTTAAGTGTGATTATTATGGGGGCATGCGGGGCCATGGCTCAAACGCCGGGCATGGCGATTGATCTATCGTCGTTTACATCCCCCTTACAGTTCAGCTCGTCCATCAACTTACTCCTCGCCATATCATCCATTAGTTTAGCCCCATTTTTTTTAATATCAACCACATCGTTTGTACGATTTGCCATTGTTTTGGGCATGATTCGAAATGCCATCGGGACCAATCAATCGCCCCCCAATCCCGTAATTATTTCGATTGCATTGTTTATGACGTTTTATGTCATGACCCCCACCTGGATCAATGTATACGAAAATGCCATTATTCCATATCAGAACAATCAAATCACCCAACAAGTGGCCTTCGAAGAAGGGATAAAGCCGTTTCGAACATTTATGTTAAAGTACACTCGCGAACAAGATTTAGCCCTCTTTGTGGAATTTTCTAAAATCCCCGAGGTGAATCGTGTGGAAGATATTCCCATCTACGTTCTTATTCCAGCCTTCATGATTTCCGAGTTAAAAACAGCCTTTCAAATTGGATTTATGTTATTTATTCCCTTTATTGTCATTGATCTGGTGGTATCTAATATTCTGTTATCTCTAGGTATGTTCATGTTAAGCCCCGTTATGATTTCATTGCCATTTAAAATCCTATTATTTGTGCTTGTGGATGGTTGGAATCTAATTACCCGAGGACTACTCAATGGGTTTCAATAAACCAAATTGGACGGTTAACACCCCATGACCCTTGATAGTGCCAGCACCATTTTAAATGACGGGATTCAAGCGATTATTATTACGTCCTTGCCATCCGTCGGAGTTGGTTTATTGGTCGGCCTAATTATTGCACTATTTCAAGCCGTCACACAAATTCAAGAGCAAACATTAACCTTTGTTCCTAAGATGATCGCCGTATTTTTAATACTGGCGGCTACATTTCCTTGGATGGCCAGTTTGATTATGGATATGACCACCAGTCTCTGGTTGCAAATTCCCACCTATTCTCGATGATTATTTCTCAAGAACAAATTATTATCTTTTTTTTGATTTTTGCGCGCATCATTGCGGTACTTCTTTTAACCCCAGGATTTAGTGGCAAAGAAATTTTTTCAAGCGGAAAAATCAGCTTTATTTTTTGGTTTGCCACTTTACTAATTTTTGTCATCCCATTACCCCTTTCCCTGCCAAATACCATGGTATTATTTTTTCTAAGTATCAATCCAATCGTCGATTGTTGTGTATCAATAAGATTTATTACTCAATTACTGATTATTGGTATTGAATTTGGGGGCAGTTTAATGGATACTCAGGCCGGATTAAGTGTGGCCTCACTTTTGGACCCTTCCACGGGGCAAACCACCTCTATTTTATCTCGACTGCTCAAACAAATTGCCGTATTGGTTTTTTTTATTATTAACGGGCACCATGTGGTTCTGGGCAGTCTGGTTCAAAGCTTTCGTGCCATTCCCATTACATCCAAACTAAATATATTTGAAGCCTCTCGCTATATGATTATGGTCAGTGTTGATATTTTTGTAGTAGCGGTTCAAATTGCCGCGCCTATTTTGCTGGTGGTATTCCTGATTGACTTTGGGTTTGGATTACTAAGTAAAGTGGCCCCTCAAGTCAATGTATTTCAGTTAGGGTTTCAGGTAAAGCCCATTATTAGCGTATTTATTATGCTCACCATTTTACCGGGTATGATTGAATTAATTTATGCTTTTCTAGAAAAAAGTGCTGGAGATTTATTGCGGGTGTTATCCCTAATACGGTCATAATATGGGCGAAGACTCCAGCGAAAAAACCGAGGAACCCACACCTCACAAAATAAGAGAAGCTCGAAAAAAAGGGCAGATTGCCAAAAGCCAAGAAGTCACTTCGGCCATTATGTTACTTGTATCATTTTACACATTCAAACTGGTAGGACCAATCATTCTAACACGCATATCGGAACACACCACCATGGTGTTTTCATTACTAAATATTGAATTTTCAGGGGCCTTGGCAGGCATGTTACTAATGGAAGCACTGAAAACCATTTTGTTATCGTTAGTTCCCTTGATTGGTATTGTGTTTACCACGATATTAATTATCGAAAGTTTACAAACAGGATTTTTGGTGTCCTTTCAAGCACTAACCCCAAAATTTGAAAATCTAAATCCAATTAACGGCTTTAAAAAGTTTTTTGCCTTAAAGCAATATGTCGAACTGATTAAATCAATTATTAAAATTACCGCCGTAAGCACTATTCTATTTTATACCATCAAAGATTTTTATCCCTATATTAATTCGGCACAACAACAATCTCCCTTTTCATTAATTGCATTGGTTGGAAAAATTGTGATTGATACCATTACGCGCGTAGGTATTGTTTACTTTTTATTGGCCATTCTGGACTATGCGTATCAAAAATACGAATATATTAAATCATTAAAAATGTCAAAAAAAGAAATTAAAGAAGAGTACAAACGATTGGAAGGCGACCCATTGGTGAAGCAACGGCAACGGCAAGCGCAATATGCCATGTCTCAAGGGCGTCAAATGGGCCAAGTACCTGGCGCTGATGTGGTGGTTACTAACCCTACCCACATTGCCGTTGCCATCACCTATGATCCCACGAAAAAAGATGCCATTCCTCAAGTATTGGCAAAAGGCCAACGACTAGTTGCCGAACAAATCAAACAAATTGCCGATGAGCATAATATTCCCATTATTGAAAACCCTCCTGTTGCAAGAACACTCTTTAAAATGGTTGAAGTTGGCCAATACATTCCCAAAGAATCATTTAAAATTGTCGCGGAAATCCTCGCCTTTGTATTTCATATAAAAAATAAATCAAAAAATCATGCGTCATCGAAGCCATTTGATCGATAATGGTCGCTAATGATAAACTGTGAGTGTAACAATGCTTAAAAAATTAATGGGACTTTTCTCAACGTCCGACCTTATTCTTGCATTTACATTCTTAATGATTATCTCCATCATGCTCCTCCCCGTACCTGGATGGGCACTTGATATTTTGATGGTACTAAATATGGGGGCTTCTGTTATGGTCTTATTGGTCGCCATGTATTTATCACATCCGCTTGATTTTGCGGCATTTCCATCGCTGTTACTGGTGTTAACACTTTATCGATTATCCATTAACGTGGCCTCTACTAAATTAATTTTATCTCTGGGCCCGGATTTTAACGGAGAAGTGGTAAAAGCCTTTGCCGATTTTGTCACCCGGGGAAATTTTGTGGTGGGAATTGTGGCATTTGTGATTATTACTCTTGTTCAGTTTATGGTTGTCACCAAAGGATCGGAACGTGTGGCTGAAGTGTCGGCTCGATTTACACTAGATGCCTTGCCCGGAAAACAAATGAGTATCGATGCCGATTTAAATGCGGGTCTTATTGATGCAAACGAAGCCAAAGCACGTCGTCGAAAATTAGAACAAGAATCCCAATTTTTTGGGTCCATGGATGGTGCAAATAAATTTGTTAAAGGGGATGCGATTGCCGGGATTATTATTCTTATTATTAATATTTTAGGTGGACTATTAATCGGACGGTTTATGCAAGACCTAACTTTTGGTACAGCCGTCACTATTTTCACAACCCTCAGTATTGGGGACGGCTTGGTAGCTCAAGTCCCGGCCCTATTAATTGCTATTGCATCGGGCTTGGTTGTCACCAAATCGGCATCGGATAATAGCTTGAGTAAAGATGTTGGTGAACAAATTTTATCTCAACCCCGCGCCTTTGCCGTGACATCAATTATTTTATTCTTATTTGGAACTGTCCCCGGATTTCCGATCGTCCCATTCTTTATATTAAGTGGCGGAAGTGCCGCCATGGCCATCGGAATATTAAAAGCACGTACGCGCGCCGAAGAAATGGGGGAAACCCCCGTGGGAGAATCTGATAATATGAAAAAACCCGAAAATTTGCTTGGTACCCTAAGTTTAGATCCGATTAGTTTGAAATGCGGACGAAACCTTGTTCCACTTATTGACCCCAGTCAAAATGGCCCCCTACTTGAGCGCATTACACTGGTCCGGTACCATATTGGTCAAGAACTTGGGTTTGTTATTCCCGGAGTTCGGGTCATGGATGACCTGAGTTTGCCCCCCAACCAATATCAGGTTGAAATCCGGGGGACCAAAATTGCATTGGGCGAAGCCTTACCCGGCCATTTCTTTGTAATTGACTCGCCAGGGACATTAACCCGCCAAGGAATCGAGGCCATTGATGCCATTGACCCCATTACCAACCAACCCGCATCATGGGTCACCGAAGATCAAATTGACGCATTGCAAGAATCCAATATTCCATTTCAAAACCTCACCGATTATATTGCCCAACATTTTTCTGAAATTATAAAACAACATTCTGATGAAATTATGACCCGTCAAAATGTTCAATCATTGCTTGATTTGGTTAAAAATACCAATGCAGCCATCGTACGTGAGTTGGTACCCGACTTACTATCGCTAGGACAAGTCCACAAAGTTCTTCAAACCCTTGTGAAAGAACGGGTCTCTATACGAGATTTATCGACGATATTGGAACGGCTGGCCGATTATGCCCATGTATCGCGAGATACCAACTTATTAGCGGAGCATGTTCGTCAATCACTATCCCGTCAGATTTGCTCAAAATATGTCGATGCGGATGATACAATTACAGTATTTACCATTGACCCACAGTTGGAAGAAACGATGATTAATGCGGTTCATCAATCCGAATATGGGGCCTTTCTGGCCTTAGACCCACATTTAGGTGAAAAAGTCATTGCTCAAATCAGTGATCATGTCTCTAATTTTCGACGTATGGACAAACCGTCCTGTGGACTATGCTCCCCCCGATTGCGCCCTCACTTAAAAAAGTTTACGGAACGAAATCACCCTAATTTATCCATATTGTCATATCAAGAAATTGTGCCCCAAGTCAAAGTCCAATCCATTGGCATTATTACAAGCGACTAACTGTGAACGAAAAAAAAAACACCATCGCCAATACACTTATTCCTCAAACCAATTACCGAAAACAAACCAGTAAGCTCCTTGCGAATATGGATACTGCCATTATACCCATTGGCAAAAACCATCGAGAAAAAGATCAAGTCACCCAACATATCTCCGACTTAATCGATACAATTCACAACGTTGTATTAAATAAAAAAAACCGAACATCGAAACTAAAAATAACGATTATTGACACACTTTTTCAAACAACCACGGGGCCCATTCCCTCAACATTTGACGCTCTATGGAAAATTATCCAACCCGCTATTTTAAATACAATTAAAGTGCATTACTTATCGTATCATATCGATGATTTACTATTTAATTTCGACAAAAAATTAACATTCTTAGTTACCAAGTACAAACGTCACTTGCCCTATCATATCTCATTAACCGAAGGGGACGACCTGGCCACTATTGCACAATTAGAACTCATTGAAACATTTAAAGCATGGCAACCCATTAAAAATCCCGATGTATGGCCCCTGGCATATACCCGTGTTAATGGCGCCATGAAAGATCATATTCGATACATTTCTAAATCAGATCCCACACGTTTCTACGATTGGGTTGTGGATGCCGCCAACTTATATTTGGCGGTTAATAATGATAATTCCCATGAATCAACCATTGAGAATAGTGCCGAACTGGACCGAGCATTATCGTCACTCACTCAAAAAGAGGCCAATATTGTCACACTGTATATAAATGACGATTTAACATTCAAAGAAATTTCAAAAAAACTCCATATGAGTGAATCCCAAATTTCTCGTATTTATAAAGCCGCTACAAAAAAAATTAAAACTATTTTAATCTAAGGATATTCAAATATAATCGCCATATTATCGGCCCCATATAACTGAATTTGATATGAATCAGAAGTAGTGCGACGATAAATTAACTTGCCACTAGTATCCGATGATGTATGGGCTTGATTTGTGAATGGATTGATGGGAGATGCCTGAATAATGTTCTCGGCTTTCAATTCGGCGATAATCCCCTCAATGGTGGCGTTATTATTCCCTGGATACCCCTGATTCAAAAAATAATACTGTTCAATGGCCACCATAAGGTTTCGAGTAGTGGATTTTGCTGACATAACTTTGGCCGACGACATCATCGCTGAAAAGTTAGGTATCATAATGGCATTAATCAATGCAACGATACCAATAACAACCAATAATTCTATCAACGAAAACCCACTTACTCTCATTCATTGTCCCCCCCATACAAATATAAATATACTACCCCCATTAAAATATGTAAAGTAAATATTTTAAAATTTTATTACGTATATGATAGTGTAGGTCCATAAATTAATATCGCCAGAAAAAAAATAATTCCCATAATAAAGAGATAAATCGTCAATTTAAACCATTGACACGCACGTATTCGTTTCTGAAGAATATAGGCACGATACCGTGGTAATATTTGAATCAAACCCTCATCTAGTTGTCCGCTAAGTTCATACATAATAAGCGATGTTTTAAATGAAAAGGGCATTAAAAATAATTGGCAAAATGCGACCACAAATGATTGATGATCAATACATGTACTCAACACAAGGGAGCGCTGAGTTTTTGGCCAACGTAATGTGGTAATCACATGCTTTAATGCGCCCCCTTGCGATAACCCCAATTGAACTAAAAAAAGTGCATCATATGGACCAAATCGAAGGGACGACACAATATACCAAAAAAAAACACCCCCTATACTAAAAAAAAGTACCAACGCACTAACAATCGTCCACATAATGGGATCTGGGATCAATATTGATTGAGGCACCCCATAAACCACAAAACAAAGAATAGCTACCCCCAAAAAAAACAAGGCCACTGGATACAATAACGATTGCCCGATAACACGAAATATATAGGCTCGTTCGTCAACATATCGCTGACAAACATTTAAAAATGCTCGTGTATCCATAAAGAATGTATGGTCATAATAGGGGTAAGGACACCACCAAGGAAACATTTGACGCGCCACTAATCCCAGAGTGGCGCCCTGATCTAACTGCTGCATTATTTTTTTCACCTTCGAATGATTTGGATGGTCGGCATATAACGCCTGAATGGCCAGCTCTAATGACATCCCCGCCTCAACTAATATAATTAAGTGCCCCAATACATTTACGTTCATATACCCCCCAATATAACCGTTACATTAAATCGTTATTTTCTAAAAAAGACAACTCAAAAAATTGAATGGCATTTTTCGTTGTTTGAGTAATAACGTCCGACAATAATTGACCCCGATGATTCGCCACCGCTTGTGCAATATATAATAATTGCATGGGTTCATTTTGGTCATTCACACATGACTTTGGGCGTAAATACGGGGCATCGGTTTCAATCATTAATCGATCCATTGGGACCGACTTGAGTGCTCGAATCACCTTCCCTTTTTTAGAATACGTCACCATCCCCGTAAATGACACATAATTTTGACTCCCTACTAATGATTCAAAAAAATCAATGGTTGTCGCATAACAATGAAATACCTTTTTAAGATGTGGATACGCATTTATAATGGCCAACATATCATCATCGGCCTGCCGTGAATGAATAATTACAGGCTTATTATGCTTTACAGCCAAATCCAATTGCCGAATAAAAAATGCCTGCTGTTGCCCCTTATTCGTATCCCCATACTTATAATCCAGCCCAATCTCCCCAATTGCTACAATAGAGGGAATCATTGATTCAATCGTATCAAATGTGGTGTCTAAACACGGGGTATCGGCAACAGATAATGGATGAAGACCGGCCGTAATTGAACACCAAGGGATGGCACTAAATTGAGATTGATTTAACGCTAAACTTTCATCATCAATTGCTACCTGAATAATATGTTTCACCCCATGACGTTGAGCATCCTCCCAAATCGAATCATTGGACCGATGAATAAGATGCAAATGGGCATGTGTATCAATCATAGTTCCTGAAACATTTCATATAGTTTATTTCTATTCATATTCAGTAACGGGGCCAATTGCTTAACCTGTTTTCCAGATACCCCTATATCTTTTAGTTGAAGCGCTCTCTGATGATACCCCGTCATATCATCGGATTGGTGATGCCGGGCATCCACCAAAAATACCCATTCGCCACGTAAATTATGAACAGACAACGCAGTATAAACATCCGCCACCCCACCTGAAAAAAACCGCTCATGTGGCTTGGTTATTTCTTTTGCCACCACCACCGGTAATAACGGATCAATGGATTGAATTGCCAAAATAGTGGTAAGTATTCGTTTTGGCGACTCAAACCAAATCCCCACCAATTTCTGATCAATAATAGACGTCAATATTGCATCTCGATCGCCTGATTTTTTAGACAAAAATCCGCCAAAATAAAAAGACGTACATAGTATCCCCGCCCCCGCCATAAAGGCCGTTAGTGCCGATGGGCCAGGCAGCAAGACTACTGGCACACTCAGGTGTCGGGCATGCGCTACCAATAACGCCCCCGGATCTGAAATTGTCGGCGTCCCAGCATCACTAACATACGCCACATTTTGATTCAAAATAAACTGATCAAATCGATGAATGGCATGCTTTTCTTGATATTGATCCATTCGAACCAATTGTTGATCCGCCCAAATACCATGACTCATCAAACAAGATTTTGTTACCCGTGTATCCTCACAAAAAATAATCGCGGTTTCCTTAAGTACCGTTTTAACACGCATGGTGATATCACCTAAATGACCAATGGGTAATGCGCAAATAAACAGCGTAAATGACACCCTTACGATTTCTTGATTAATTGAAAAACCCCTTCATAGGGAGATGTCGACTGAATCACATCCATCGTTACTTTTCCTTTATAAACCCCACCCTCGTGAATTAATAACCGGCGGCCATTAATATCACCTTCAACATGCCCCATCTCAAATACCTCCAACGATGCCCTGGCCGTCGCATTCCCATTAAATTTACCCGATATTAAAATATTCTCAGCTGTTACCTGACCGGTTATTTGACTGCCTTCACCAATAATCACATCCCCATCACATACAACACTTCCTGAAAAGGTGCCATCAATATGTAAATCTCCCGTCACATGAATATCGCCCTCAAATACCGTGTGTGGCCCTAAATACGATACAATATTTTTCATATTATTTTCATTGGCCATATTCAAAATTTACCATAGTTTAGAAATCGCTGTAAATAGGTCCAAATCCAAATAAATAGATGGCGACAATGCCTTTCTCCGTTGCCGAATTTCGTAATGAACATGCGGACCAGTGGACAACCCACTGGTGCCAATTTTTCCGATAATTTGACCTTTATTTACCCGTCGCCCTTGAATAACCCCCACTTCCGACAAGTGCGCATAAAAGGTTTTAATGCCAAATTGGTGAGACAACACAACCATCCACCCATAGCCTCCCCCCCAGCCTGAAAATTCAACATAACCATTGGCCGTGGCCTGAACCGGCGCCCCCACCCATGCTGGAATATCTATACCTTTATGAAACTGCCGTGATCGTTTTAACGGATGCATCCGCCATCCATACCCCGATCGAATATACCCGTATACTGGCCAAATCGATGGGGTCTCGCGAAACCAAGCCAAATACATATCAAACAATCGGGTATGCTGACGCATATTTTTTTCCAACGTTAACGCATTCATTTTTAAATAATTCAATTGTGTTGCCAATGAATGAACCTTAGAAAAATCCGTTGAAGATACCGGATACCCCTTTAAAAATCGAGACGTGGCACCGTTAATTTGACGTCGCTGGGCCTGCTTTCGATACTTTGGTCGTCCCAAATCCTGACGAAGTTCGGTATCTTTTTTAATTAAGTTTTCCATGATTTTTTTTAATGATTGAACATCATCTTCCAACGCTTGAATCACATTTGATTGTGTATCCATTTGATCTTTCACATTAGCGGTGACACGATAATGACGATACAAAATTACATTCATTACCATCGATATTATAAATACCAAGACCAATGCCACAGACGCTATAGATGTGAGCCAAAATCCCCCTTTTGAAAGGTTGACCCGCCAAGCGCGACCATTGAATCGCGTAACCAAAACAGACATCGGTCGCTTCATTGTGGTCATGGTATCATAGATCAATGAATCCCACAAAAATGGTCGGGGCGACTGGATTCGAACCAACGACCTCTACTCCCCCAGAGTAGCGCGCTAACCGGGCTGCGCCACGCCCCGAGAACTTAACGATACCAAAGATTACCCCACTTGATCAATGGGTCTATCCAAAGAAACGGGGGTATCAGACGTTTTATCCGTGGATTTTTTCTTGGTCGCACGTCGTACCGTGCGCTTTGGTGAATCCGACGCTTTCGTAACTTCAGCCATTGCTTTCTTTGCCGCGGCCGATAAATTTGGCTGAAATTGCGCCAACAGTGTCAAAAATTCGGTACCATCAATAACCTCTTTGTCCAATAATATTTTTGAAATTTCTACCAACGCTTTTTTATTCTTCTTCAGAATTTTAGTGGCATCACTATACGCGTTTTCAATTAATGCATTAATTTCATCATCAATTTCTTTGGCCAAATGATCTGAATAGTCTTGGGTATTATCAGACATATTTCGGCCCAAAAATACAGGTCCACTATCTTGGCCATATTTTCGAGTACCCAGTTTATCGCTCATCCCATATTTACAGACAAAACTCTTTGCCAATTCGGTCACACGCTCAATGTCGTTGGATGCCCCCGATGTAATCTCACCAAAAATTAAATCTTCGGCAATACGCCCTCCCAATAAAATTTTTAATTGCGATAAAATTTGATCTTTTGAAATTAAAAATGTATCCTCTTTGGGTAACTGAAGGGTGTAGCCCAAGGCAAACCCACGCGGTAATATACTCACCTTATGCACCGGATCCGTGGATTCAAGATTAACGGCCACCAAGGCATGCCCTGTTTCATGGTAAGCTACAATCTCCTTCTCTTTATCCGACATAATCCGAGACTTTCGTTGTGGCCCAGCCATAACTCGCTCCACCGATTCCTCAATATCCACCAAAGCCACTTCTTTTTTATTTCGTCGTGCAGCTAATAACGCCGATTCGTTAATAATATTCGCCAAGTCGGCCCCCGTAAATCCTGGCGTTCGTCGTGCAATCACCGATAAGTCAACATTCTTTTTAATTTTTTTACCTTTGGCATGAATGGCTAAAATGTCTTTTCGACCATTTAAGTCTGGTTTGTCTACCGTAATTTGACGATCAAAACGACCGGGACGCAATAGGGCCGGATCTAAAATGTCGGGACGATTCGTCGCAGCAATAACAATCACCGTGGTATCGGCACCAAAACCATCCATTTCAACCAATAAGGCGTTTAATGTTTGCTCACGCTCATCATGCCCCCCACCCAATCCAGCCCCACGCTGACGCCCGACGGCATCTATTTCATCTACAAATATAATCGCCGGGGTATTTTTTTTGGCCTGTGCAAATAAATCTCGAACACGCGATGCCCCCACCCCCACAAACATTTCAACAAAATCCGAGCCAGATAAACTAAAAAAAGGCACATTGGCTTCCCCCGCAATTGCTTTTGCCAACAATGTTTTACCGGTTCCCGGAGGTCCCATAAGTAATGCCCCCTTGGGAATTTTTGCACCAATGTCTCGAAATTTTTCAGGCGTTTTTAAAAACTCAACAATTTCTTTTAGCTCTTCAACCGCCTCATCTACCCCGGCAATATCTTTAAATGTTACTTTTTGATTTTTATCATCTTTTTTCCAGGGAGTCGCACGACTTTTGCCAAACGACATCGCTTGGTTGCCGGCACCCTGTGCCGAACGAAAAATAAAAAACCATAGGGCGCCAATCAATATAAACGGTAAAAATGCCTGCAAAAACAAGCCGAGAAACCAATCCGAATTGGATGGATTGACATCAATGTCCACATTTTTCTCTTTTAATTCCTGAATTAAATTGGGATAATCCAAATAATACGATTTAAATGATGTGCCATCTTGTGTTTTATATTCAATCATTTGATCCGACGTTAAAATACGAACGGTTTTAATTTGACCATTATCCAACTCATTTAAAAATTCAGAAAAGCTCATTTTCTTGGCTTCGTTGGGTTTGGACATGGTCGCCGTAATGATGGATATTATAAAAAAACTAAAAAATAAATACCAAATTAGCGATCGCCAATCTTTTTTCGGGGGTCGTTGTCGTTTGTTTTTTGCCATACGCTAATACTATAGAATGAGGTAAAAAAACACAAATCAGTTTGAGATTGATTCAAGAATATCAACACGCCCGGCCGACATATCGGCTAAAATAGTGTTAAACTTCCCAAGAACCCAAGACACGGCATTGGGCGCCAATGCTTGACGATTAAACACCGCCTTTTTTGATTTAATATTCACCGAAACAGTTGTTTTTTCCGTTTGATTATTCGATATCAGTTGAATGGAGTCATAATAAATATACATAGAATACACCACGTTTTTAGCGGATATCACTCGCTTTGCATTCGTCACTAAAACACAGTCCCCAGGAACTAACTGTTGTCCCTTAACTATATTGGTTACCACATCAAATAAATGCTGCTCTGATTGCTGATCCTGAGACTGTTTCAACTGCTGCTGACACTGTTTGGCGATCCTATTTAGATAATCCTTTAATTTTCTAGCATTGTCTAAAGAAAACGGGGACCAACCAACCGTGCCTTTTCCTAATTCAAAAATACGAGCAAGCTTTAGTACAATCGCCGACGGCAACACCGCCATGGCGATATCATCCGAACCAGGAACCCTCCCAATCGCATCAAAGCACGCCCATTTCGCAAACACGGCTAACCGATGCTTAAAGTAATGAATCTCACTCAATTGCGCCCGTCGTTCATTCATTGAAATACAACCGGATTCAATGTCAAATTGAAATAAAAATTTCTTTTTCTGGTGCGTATCAAAAAAACCGATGGTGGTTTGATTAATCCCAAAGCAAAACATTCCTATTGGCTGATTCAAACATGCATCAGTACAAAGTGCGGGGGACTGACCCAAAATATCAAATAATGTGGCATGCTGTTTTTCAAGAGGCACAAGCACACTTTGTTGTTGATCTTTCGATAAAAACTGATTTATGTCTATCGCATTTAGCATTCCCCTACTATAATAATGTGTAATGAGAAATATTGCATGCTTCTTACATTTTCCTGATTCACCGATGCGCTTTATCGGCCAAGAGTATTCAAGATAATGACGTCCAGTGTATTAAAAAAAATCATCCGCCAAATTGTTTTATCATTTGCCATACTGAGCATTCTATTGGGAACCATTTCGTATATTTCGATTAAAAAAAACATGACCAGCCACCTGATCCTTCAAGGAAAAATCGTAGGCAAAAGTATTCTAAAATCCATTAAATACGAAGGTCGTTTTTGGCGCAATACGGATTATCAACGCTTTATTGATGATTACACCACCTACAACAGTATCCGCTACATCTATATTCTAGATCACTCATTAACCCCCTTACTTAGCTCACAATCGCCTGAACTCCATACCTACCTAGAACACCCGCACCCCACACAAAATACCGTCATTGACATTCCCGAAATTTCGGCACTTCAAATACGAATCCCCGCTACACATGATACGATTAGCGCAATTGTTATCGGCATGAATAAAACCGTTGTATCTACACGATTACATGCTATTTTAATTCGAATATTAATTGTGGTGCCATTGTTAATGATCGTCTGCTTGGGCCTGGTTTACCGGGTTGTGCAACGAGTAACCAACCCACTTAAACAATTAACAAAATTTAGCAAAGATGTTGAAAAATCCCAATTTAATTTATCCAATGTCAACCAAAAAGATATTGAACACATTAGCAAATTAAATGATGAAATTGGGGTATTCGCGACTGATTATTTACACCTTTACAATGAACTTGACCGGCATATTTCCAAACAAACACAAGCGTCGGCAATTCAAAAAGAAATGAATATTGCACATGATATTCAAATGGATTTACTGAATGCTCACCCCACAACAACCAATGCCACCAATCTTGATTTCTCGGCTTATATTCAAACCGCCAACCAAGTGGGGGGCGACTTTTATGATGTCATCGAAAAAAATGACATGATCTATTTGACCATTGGGGACGTTTCTGGCAAAGGCCTATCGGCGGCTCTTCTGGCAGCATCGGTATTAACAAGCATCCGATCTATGACACAATTTCTGGACCTCCCCAGCGATATTATTACATCCGTCAACCAACAATTAAGCCAACATAACCCCCAACGAATGTTCGTCACCC
>JBMTIN010000003.1:0-24547 GCA_049437345.1 Candidatus Marinamargulisbacteria bacterium | reverse complement strand
TTACCCACCACATTCACCGTTTATTTGCCAAAGTACGCTCCCTCGCGTGATTGTTATGAGTGGGGCCCATATAAAGAACCCCTCATACCAGGAAAATTTAATATTCCAGAACCATTTACCGTAACTCAACCACAACCCCATATTCACGTCGCACTGGTTCCCGCCCTTGGCATTGACAAAAACGGTACCCGGCTTGGCTGGGGGCATGGATTTTATGATCGGCTACTATCAATCCATACGCCAGTTCGAATTGGAGTCATTTTTTCAGACCAAGAATGGGATACGCTACCCATCGATAATTGGGACATTCCCATAACACATATTGTCACCGAACATGGCCTACGCAAAATCCTCGTTCCCCCACATTAAACATATTAATCTAGCGCCATCGGGTCATCAGTCAAGGCCCTCGTCATTGGTTTCCGTGGCATAATACACATCCATCAGCCGAGTCCCTGAAAACACATTTCCCGAATCCAACACCACGGACCGTGGAATCTGTTGCAATAATTGTTGCGCAATGGCTAACGTATTCTCCGTAAACGGTACGGATTCAAAATACCGCACCAAATTCATCCATAAAAACGATTTATGCCCAAACGCCATTTTTCGAATATCGGGTCGCATGTACGGATTATGCACATACTCATCCAGTAAGAATTGCATATGTTTCGACCGCAACGTCTTCGATAGCGCTAATATAATGTGCCGTTTAACAATATCATTGGTTCTGGGATAATGTATTTTCATAAGTGCATCATCCACATCGTCCATACGCGCTACCCACACATCAATAATCATGGCCACCAATTCAATGGCCAAAGTATCTTCTAAAATCGCCACCATATCCGCCAAAGGTACCGGCACATCGGTCGCGCACAGGCCGGTTAATTTTTCCTGCAACACCTCAAGTTCCAATGCCTCATATAATTCAAGCAACGACAAATCCAACATAACTGTATCATAGTGGGCCACTCCCATTTTTAACAATAATTAAAACAACCAAATCAATACATTAATTTTAATCAATGCATTGATTAATCAAAAACAATCGATACTTAAAATGAGGAAAGGAGGACCATCATACCGATCTAAAAGACACATCATTTATTATAAAAAATCAATCTCAAATGGCACCGCCATTGATTAAAAAATACTTAGGAGGATATTATGTCAGAAAGCACGCCGGGCACAAACCAAAACTTTTCGTTCGACACCTTAATTGATAACGTTAAGAAGTATGCCGACACATACGAAACAGCACTCAAATCATTAGAACAGAGCGCCACATCAGGTACCGATACCGATGTTGATGGTAATGAGACGACAACCCCGGGCAGCGTCAACATTACCGATGCCACCGTGGCCACCACACGAGTACAAATTACTCAATCATTAACCGAAATGGCCTCGGGCATTGCCAAAAATGCCGCCACCCATACGAAGGAATTGGGTCGTAAAATTAGTAGTTAATTAGGGGCATCATCACCACATTATTTGTTCGGTATCGTCAAGTGAACAATATTTAAGGGGGTATCTGTGGCTAGGCCATTGCATCCAACAACAAAACTGACGATACCTTACTCCGGTTTGCGCCATTCAAAAACAAGCACCGTATCACATTGCGTTTCAATAAAAATCGTCATATCCATTTCAGGCATGTTCCCATTGGAAACCCGTCGTCTAAAGTAACCATTCAAGGCGTGACGAATCCGACAATGTGTCGGTATAATAATAAAAAATTTAGCGTTCTCCCGTGATTAAGCCAACGGAATCAATACATTAATTTTAATCAATGCATTGATTGGGCAAAAACACCCGATACTTAGAATATAGAAAGGAGGCCACTCATAAATTAACGCATGTGCAAGGCACATATTCATTAAACAATTTATCTCAAATGGCCTCGCCATTAATTAAAAAATACTTAGGAGGATATTATGACAACTATCGAACAAAAAGAAGATTTTTCATTCGATACATTAATTGATAACGTTCAAAAGTATGCTGAAACATACGAAAAAGCTCTTACATCATTAGAAAAAAGTGCCAGCCCAGATACAGATACTGAGAATAATACAACCCCGGGCAGCGTCAACATTACCGATGCCACCGTGGCCACCACACGAGTACAAATTACTCAATCATTAACCGAAATGGCCTCGGGCATTGCCAAAAATGCCGCCACCCATACGAAGGATTTGGGTCGTAAAATTAGTAGTTAATCATTAGGAGGTATTATGACCACATCATTCATTCGTCCAGTATCATCAAGTCAGCAGTATTCAAGGGACATCTTTGGGACCGCCTTTGAATCCACCGACGAAATTTACGATACATTACTCACGTTTGCGTCATCTGAAGAAGACGGCATTGTTACATTGCCTTCCGGTAAAGAAATTGATGTTAATACTATTTCGGGCATGACCACGTTTAGTACCCACCTTCAGTTTTTGCAAGCCCATAAGGAGCTAATCGACAATATTTTTGTTTTCGTCAAAAATCTCGAAAACAAACTCGATAACTTATTGTCGTCGTAATACCATGATTATTAATCCGTTTCTTCTGGCTGGTAAAGATCAAATCGAAGCGTATCAATCGTCTCGAATCAAAGATTGGGAAGCTAAAAAAGGCACCTCAACCACCGATTTTGATCATTATTTTTCGGAATTAGCCAGTCAGTGGGAAATGGACGACTCCAACCACACACGATTAGACGCCCATGATTTCAATGCCATTGACGACATCGACTTTAGTGCATCAAATCGAATTCATTCGGCATTAAAAAACGCCAATATTTTGAATAGCAATGGGTACCTTAACCTAAATACAACCACCATCGAAGCCACCATTTTAGCATTAGATGAATTCAATTTTTTATCCACCGATCAAAAAACGACCTTAAGTAACATGCTTAATAATATTCAAAGAAACCGTCCGGTTGACTTTGAAACCTATACTCAAGACATGTTCACGTATCTATCGAGTGATCCCAACCAAACCCCATATAAAATTACGCCGTCACAATCCAAAACGATTTGGACACAATTGCATGCCAACGGCATCATCGACGACTTTGGTATTTTATTAATTGCCACAGACAGCGATGAATTAACGGCATCCGTTCAGTCATTATCGGGCCTTCGTGATGCTCAAAAAGAACGCGTCTTACAATTATTAAAAAAGCACCCTGAATTATCTTACCACTCATATTTAAAAAATCGTGCCAGTTCATCGTCTGTATCTCGTTCGTCTCGCGGATCAGGGCCGGGAATTTATCTTCCCCACAACGTCAAAGCCGCCACTCAAACGGGATTGACCCAAGATGAGCTTAATCATATTAAAATATTGGCCGTTCTTGAGTGGAACGTCATGCTCATGTCCCAAAAAAGTATTCATAAAACACGGAAAAAATCCGTGGAACGTCGCAAAAAAGAAAAAAAAGAAACCCAACAAGACAGTGAAAAATATCTGGCTAAAATGGAAGCCCAGCACCGTCAACGAAACGCCGCACGACGAAGCGAGCAACGCCAATCATCGAGTAAGAAATGACCCATGATCTAAGTCGTATTGGTGGGGCCGATACCTATGCGGCCAACGAAGCGATGGACGATTCAAAAGCCGCCCTTCGAAAAAAGCATCAACAATTGCTTCAAAAAATCAAATCCAAAGATGGCGATGAAAACGGTATGCACACCAACCCCGATAAAGTCAGTCGTCCCGAAACCATGGCACACGCTCAAAGCGCTAGTATCCGTCAGTTTTATAAGCCCATTTTTCAGTGGGAAAAAAGTAACGATAACCAATCCTTTCATATTGTCCCAAACGAATCATCAGTCGTTCATACCTCATCACCAATCCCCCAAAAAACCACCGGCCATATGTTGGCACTCTTGGGCTATAAAATCGATGTCTCCCAACAAGTGGACTCCTTTAAGCAGAAACTACAAAAATTTTTTATTGAGTCCAAGTCTCACAACCCCTTAGTGGGAAAATTTTCAGAACTTAAATTTGGCATGGTCTCCTCATTACTGAGTTTATTGGGCATAGCGCCCTCCGATATTGAAGATTTAAAAAAAGAAGCCCTACAACGTGCCATTCAAGATAATATTAATAACTTTACTCAAAATGAATACAATACGGAACTAATGACCATTTTTAAAAAAGATCAAAAAGACGCCGGGCGAATGAAAATATTGGACAAATTGCGCGACCAACTGATTCAACAAATGGCCCTGTATGGTCAACCGGATTATTATACAAACCAACAAATCACCACCATCAAAAAAAACCAAATCACTAAAATCCGGGACGACTTATTAGAAGAACAGCAGAATTTAAAATACATAAGGAATTTCCAATGACCGATATTTCGATTTCCGATATTGACCGTATTTCACATAGTGAGTTGGACCGAAAAATCGAGCAACTCTCCTTTTACTTGCATCGAGTACAACAACGGTTAGCCATTATTAAAAACAAACAGACATTACCCCAGGAACGCATGACACAAACCATTGAAACCGCGGTACGTCAAACAACCAATGGCCCTGCCATCCGGGAACAACAATGAGTGCCGAACACATTGCAAACCATGCCCACTTAAAAGACCTCCAACAGAAGTCTATTCAAAATAACGACGCCCTATTACAATCCATTAAAGAGACCACATCATCCCATCACCGGCCATCAGCACTGGACCCCAGGGATGGATCCACCATTCAACAATTACTATCCAATAAACAACATCAAACCAAGCAAAACCTTATCAAAAAAAGTATTGAAATGATGCCTTCAAAGCCACAGCATACCGCGGCAATAGACGCCCAATTGGCCAAAGAAGTGGATCAATTTTTTAACCAAAAGCCACCATCATCACATGACAACGTGTCTCTATCCTCACAATCCCCGTCCCACGCCACCAATGACGATGTAATATCTCGCCACCAAGGATCATCCTACGCCGCGGCGAATGCCGCCAAAAAGAATAAAAAAGATCCCGAAAAAACATCGTCCAGTCCATGGTTCACCGATCCCAAAGAGTCCGATGAGCCAGCCCCCACCAGCACAACCAAATCAACATCATCAGCCAATCAACTCACATCCAAGCGCATGTCAGAATCCGCCAAATTAACCCATGGCGACCTTAAAGAATTTGCTATGAGCATGTCAAAACATGCCTTATCTCAACACCCAAATACCAAACGCACCATTGAAAAAAAACGCCAGCAATTGCTTCAACGTGGTATCAGCACCACCGAACTAACGATTTTAACCACGAAAGTAGGCCATCTTATTCGACAACATGTCACCTATGATCTAAAGCAGCAGTTGATCAACTACCATATGGCCAAAGGGTTTAGTCATCAAGAACAAATTGAGCGATCGTTGCAATTTAACCAATCATCCAGCCGATTAAATGAATGGCATCAAAATGGACGATTACCCGGCGACACCGCACATATTATGGATCGCTTAAAGCACCAAGCCAAACAAGATTTAAGCCACTTCTTATTTCATGAATCCGTCAACCAATTCACCAAGCATTCATTGGGGCAATTATCGCTTCAAGAATTTACTGACGAGCTGGTCAAATTACAGAAAGCCGCACAATCGGCGGGGGTTGAACTTTCCGAAAAAGAACTCACCGCTAAAATTTGCAATGCCATTGATCATTTGGGCCTGGGTGAATTTTCATCACCGAATCAACACCATCAAGACACCCCTCAGAAAAACCCCATAACGCCCATCCTTAGCCAAGAGGAACAGCTCGACGATAAACTTCGGTACTTGTATATGATGAAGGCCCTTCACCCCAATCTAAGAAATAAAATAGATATTCATTTTAAAATGAAAAAATGCAAAAATGGCATGATAAAGTTGGGTATTTATACGGATGAAAAAGATGACCAATTAAAAAAACAAGGTGATTTTTTAGCCGCCAAACAACTAATGAATGAATTACGATTCATTTTTCGTGAAGAAGCCTCCTTACTTGAATTAAATGGCCCAGAATACGGAGTGCTTCAAAAAAAGAAAACATTTTTTCTGTCTCAATTAAAAAAAACAGGTCATCCACCATCCGAAAACGAGCTTCATCAAATGAAAGAATCCACACATCGTGAAATGTATGGTTTAATAAAGGAGGAAATTATGCAACTTGAAGAGCGGATTGATCACCGCACCCATGTGTCAGTCACGCGACAATTAAAACACCTAAAAGGTATTGTTTCACGAATTGCCGAGCATGTGGTTATTAATGATCATCCCATTGTATTGAATCAATTAACCACCCCCGCCCGTTATTCAACCATTAATGAAGGGGTTTAAAGAAAGGATATAATTTATGTTTAATATGTTACCAATGTTACAAAATTCAATTTCAGCCACATCTCAGGCCATGACAATGCTGTCATCCGATGCCCAAGCGTTTCAAACCGATGGGTACAAGCAACAGCGCTACACGTTTTCATCCATTTTTAATAGCCAAGTAAACGCCGTGGGGGGCCGTTATGGCCGATTTGGTGGGGCTCACCATCAAACCATGAACCAAGGTGTGACCCTCATTCCCATGGGATACGATATGAGCCAAGGTGGCATTCGAATCGCACAACCCCTCAATGCCGCCATTAGTGGACAGGGCTTTTTTGTCATGCAAGCTCAAAATTCTGGTCAACAAGTCTACACTCGTGCCAGTGATTTTATTTTTTCTGCCGATGGATCATTAATCGATGTTTTTGGACGAAAAGTCAAAGGCTATCGAATAGTCAATGGCGTGGCCGATAAATCACAAATGGTGGATATTAAAGTGGATCCAAGCACGACCAATCTATCCGATGTTGGGTTCGAAGAAAAAGGAATTCTCACCACTAATTATCAGGCCCGTGCCAATGCCCGTGATACCGGAGAAACGGCGGCTAATTTCCCAGAGGGAGATCCGCTATTTCAATTGGCTCTGGCTGATATCCCAAATCCCTCTCAAATGGAGTTAACTCAGGGAAATGCCTTCTCCGTAACCATGAAATCCGGCTCCGTATCATATTATGGCACCGCCGATGAATCTCGATTAGGTTCGGTGATTGGGGGGTCTGTTGAATCGTCCAATGTCAACCCTGCGGAAACAACGGTTACGGGCATTCAGTTACAACGGGGGTATAATGCCACACAAGCGGCACTCACAATGACCAATCGTTTTCTAACTCAAATCATGGAAGTGGCTGGAAAAGCCTAATGACACCCTCGGAATCATTCGCTAGTATAGAGTCAACCATTCAAACACAAATAAATGACCTATGTCAAACATATACCGTGGCTATTAATCAATTATTGCCCGTACTTAAAAAAGCATTGAACACCCTTTCTAATCAAAAAGACCAAAAAATTGTAACCGAATTGCTAAATGAAGGGACAGATCATCTCGATAATTTGATTCAACTAAACAACGAATTGAAAGGCATCAAGGATACAAATAGAGGATCCCTCTTAGAAATTAGTTCCGAAGTCTTGGCGAATGCAGGTAACTATCTAAACACGGCCCCAAAAAAAGCCGGCAACCTGTCTCTCTTCCCTACCCAAAGAAACAGGATTAATTGACGGTTAAACCAATAATTAATGGTGTATTGCGGCGTTAGGCAGTTGCCTTACACGAATAACCCCATCCAAGGCTAATAGTGACTCAATTACAGATATTGGGGCCGGTTGATCAAGATCAATGATATTGTAAGCAATATGATCACGACTCTTGTTCACCATTTCAGCAATATTAATGCCAGCATCGGCAATCGTTGAAGTGATCTGACCAATACTATTTGGTACATTTTTATTTATAATAGTGATTCGATATGGCGTAGATCTTGGTAATTGGCTCTCTGGAAAATTAATGGAATGAACAATGGTCCCATCCATTAAAAAGTTTTTGACTTGGTGAGCAACCATAATCGCGCAATTATCTTCGGCCTCGGCGGTGGATGCGCCCAAATGAGGAATGGAAATTACATGATCAACCCCCACTAATTTTGGGTTTGGAAAATCAGTCACGTAACGAGCAATAGACCCTTTATTAAGAGCCGTAATCATGGCATCTTCATCCACCAATTCATTCCTAGAAAAGTTAAGAAGAACCGCCCCAGACTTAATCATCTGAATGCGATCAGAATCAATAAACCCTTTTGTTTTTTCACTGAATGGAACGTGAACACTAATATAATCCGATTCACGAACCAAACGTTCCAAACTTTCGGCACGAGTAACATCGCTCGATAATTCCCACGCAGCATTTACCGAAATAAAGGGATCATATCCTTGAACATTCATTCCCAGGGCTAGCCCAGCATTCGCTACCTGTAATCCAATAGCCCCTAATCCAATAACACCCAGTGTTTTACCGGTAAGCTCCGTGCCCTTAAATAACCCTTTATTTTTTTCAACTAATTCAGGAATTTTCTCGCCTTCCTCAGCAATAGACGATACATATTCAATGCCCCCAACAATATCTCGGGCTGAAAGTAACATTCCGGCAATCACTAATTCCTTAACAGCATTGGCATTGGCTCCAGGTGTATTAAACACCACAATTCCAGCTTCAGAACAATCTGAAACAGGAATATTATTTACTCCAGCACCCGCCCGACCAATGGCCTTAACTGTTTTAGGAAAAACATCGCCATGAAGTTTATGGCTTCTTAAAATATAAGCGTCGGCATCAGAGAGCTCGGACGCAATCTCAAATGTATCCAAGGGGAAGATGTCCAACCCCTTCGATGAAACTTTATTGTAAGTTCGAACTCGAAACGTGTAGTCGTTATCGCTTTCTGAATTGTGGACTTTTTCTAGCACCGCGTTTACCATATTTCTTCCGCTCCTTTTCACGACGATCTTGAGTTAGCAACCCATTCTGTCGCAACTCAGATTTAAAATCTTCGCTAATCGATAATACAGCACGTGCCACGCCCAAAGTAGAAGCTTCCGCTTGACCCGTTAATCCACCGCCAATAACGTCAATACGAACGTCATATTTATCCGATAAATTTAACAAGTTTAATGGCAATAGCACTTTATTTACCAAACGTTCTGAACTTAAATACAACAAAGGATCGAGATGGTTAATTTTCACTTTTCCAGATCCTTTAAACAACCACACCTTAGCCGTAGATTCCTTACGTCTACCGGTTGCATACAAAGCATCCTCATGCACTTTCATTGGCGTTGGCTTGGCTTTAACAACTACTTTTTCTGATTTCTTTTTAGAGATACTTACAGGCACTTCTGAAGCCACTTTCTTGACCGGTGCTTTTTTCTTAACAACCACTTTTTTCTTAACCGTGGCTTTAGGCTTTGACGCCGACGCCGTGGATTTTTTTTGATCTTTTTTCTTTTTATCGGTTGACATAATTACCCTTTCTTAAATAAAATCGGCTGTTGTGCTTCGTGCTTGTGCGACTCTCCGGCATAATAAATAACATTGGTCTGCAAAGACCGCCCATAAGAGTTGTGAGGAAGCATCCCATTAACGGCTTTTCGTAACGCCTCTGTTGGCTTTCGAACCATCAAATGTTCTAAAGATGTCTCTTTTAATCCACCCGGATACCCTGAATGTCGATAATACTTTTTATCGGTCAGCTTTCGTCCCGTCACCTTAATTTTTTCAGCATTAATTACGACCACATGCTGACGACTTAATGCACCAGGAGTATATGTGGCCATATATTTTCCAAGCACCAACGACGAAATATCTGTTGCCGCACGACCCAATACCTGGTCTTTAGCATCATAGATAAACCACGATTCGTTAAGCGAATCTTTTTTGGGATAGAATGATTTAATTTGTTTCTTTTTCATAAAATAACCACCTTGAATTTATTCGTTATAATATACATCACTAAGATGCAAGCCCTTCGCCGGTGCAAGTTGATATCTTACAGAGCGGTGAATGCTAATATAGTCCTTTAGGTAATCCATATTAGTAAAGTTCACCATAGAATGCAAGAGCAAACCCACAATATGTCGCACCATTCGATATAAAAAGCCATTCGCTTTAATTTGAAACCGATATATAAGAATAGAGTTTCCAAATAAATCATAATGTTGAAACCGTATTATATCCACCGAATATATATGACGAATAGTTGATTTTGAAGGTGCCGTATTCGATAAAAACCGCATATTTTTGTCGCCTAAAAATACCTGTTCAAGGTCCTTTTTAGATGGTATAAATTGGGGCGAGCCTTCAATCACCGCAACGGCACTGCATAAATAATATGGCACCGGTTCAAATGCAAAGAGATAATCGTACCGCCGTGATACCGCCGACGATAATGCATGAAACGATAATGGCACCAAATCAATCGAACCGATAATAATATCAACTGCCTGCAAATGCCGATTCAATGTTCTTAAAATAACGGCCGTATTAAACTGAAACTCAACATCTGCATGAAACACCATATGCTTAGCATGAACCCCGGCGTCGGTTCGGCCGGCGGGAATACAACGAATAGGAACATCAAAAACAGCCTTTAAAGCATTCTCAACATGATTAAAAACGGTATTCCCATTTAACTGTTTTTGAGACCCCAGAAATCGCCCCCCCATATACGACATTATAAATTTATATCGAAACAAAAAATAAAGTAATTATGAAAACTCAATTTGTGATACCGGAGTGGCATCACCGCGACGAAATCCCAACTTAACTAAACGCGTGTAACCACCATTACGATCCGCATAGTTCTTGGCCGTTATATCAAATAGTTTTTTAATTGCGTCTTTATTTGGTAACAATTTCAATGCCTGTCGACGCGCGTGAAGATCGCCTCGCTTTGCCAAAGAGATTAAACGATCAACATAGCGCTGTGTTTCTTTCGCACGAACGTCTGTTGTTTTAATCTTTTCATGAGTAATTAACGATAGCGTTAACGATCGTAAAAGTGCAATCCGCTGATCGGTAGGTTTGCTTAATTTTTTATTTCCTTTTTTGTGTCTCATAAATAATCCTTTACAGCCCGTCAGTATTTAATGACAACTCATACTCTTTTAATTTTGAGTTGATTTCCTCGGCACTTTTTTTACCAAAATTCTTAATATTATATAGATCGGTTAAATCTTTTTTAACCAATTCACCCACGGTATCAATGTTTGCCTTTTTTAAGCAATTTAATGAGCGTGCCGATAATTCTAAATCATCCACGGATATATCAAATATTTTGTTAGACTCAGAAATAATAGCCTCCGCCGCGTCATCATCCTCCAATTGAACATCTTCGAACACTGGACGACGATTCAACTCGCCAAATAAACTAAGACTGTCCATTAATTTAGATGCCGCTGTTTTCATGCAGTCTTCAATCGCAACACTACCATTTGACCACAATTCAAGTTTCAACTTATCGTAATTCAGATCTTGGCCAACACGCGTATCTTCAACCGTATGATTTACTCGATCCACCGGTGAAAACGAAGAATCTAAAAACATACGAGAAATCTCAGCCTCTGTCTTGTCTTGATTTTCTGATGCACGATACCCAATATTCTGTTCAATGGTGAACTTAAGTTTAATCTCTGTATTTTTATCTGTAATCGACAATATATGTTGATCAGGATTAATAATTTTCACATCCGGTGGCAATACCAAGTCCGATGCACTTACCTCTTTCTGACCACTAACATCCAATGTGATTTCACGCGGCTGATTATCACCCAATAAACCAAAAACAATGCTCTTAATATTAAAAATAATATCCAAGACATCTTCCTGAACACCTTCAATAACATCAAATTCATGACGAACGCCTTCAATAAGTACTGAGGTTGGGGCTACACCCTCAAGAGACGACAAAATAACACGTCGAAGTGAATTGCCAATGGTTAATCCCATGCCTCTCTCAAGGGGGGACATTTCAAAAACACCATAGTTATCATCAACTTGATCAAACTTAACCCATGTATCTAAATTTTTCATCATTAACCTCCTAAAATTTTATACACTACGTCTTTTATTAGGACGACATCCATTGTTGGGCATCGGGGTACGAGCCGTGATCGACCGAATGACCAATCCAGATGACTGTAACGCCCGAATAGCGGTCTCTCTACCAGAGCCAGGCCCTTTAACATTTACATCTACCTCTAAAACACCCATTGCCACCGCCTTTTGGCCGGCCTGTTCCGCCGCTAATTGTGCCGCAAATGGGGTGCCCTTTTTACTTCCTTTAAATCCCATCATACCGGTTGAAGCCCAAGACAACACGTGACCGGATGTATCGGTGATTGAAATAATTGTGTTATTAAACGTGGACTTCACGTGAGCCACGCCAACCAATACGCTTCTTGATTGCTGTTTTGTTTTCTTTTTTACTGACATAAAACCTCCTATGCCGCTTTCTTCTTACCAGCCACGGCAATTTTCTTACCACGCTTTGTACGGGCATTTGTATGCGTTCGTTGACCACGAACGGGCAACTTCATTTTGTGACGACGCCCACGATACGAATTAATTTCTTCCAATCGACGAATGTTTTGAACATTTGAAATCCGCAAATCACCTTCAATAGATTGAGAACGAATTTTATCCCGAATCGAGACAACTTCACTCTCATCTAAATCCTTAACTCTCTTTGAAGGATCAAGTCCCAATTCAGAAATAATTTTCTTTGATAAAAATGGGCCTATGCCAAAAATATACGTCAATGCAATCACTAATCGTTTATCTTTTGGTAAATCAACACCAACAATACGTGCCATAATTTTCCTCCTAACCTTGTTTCTGCTTGTGTTTTGGATTTTCACAAATAACCCGTACACGACCTTTTCGACGAATGGTTCGACACTTGTCACACATTTTTTTTACTGAAGCTCTTACTTTCATTCTTTCCTCTATCTTGAATCAAACAATAATACGTACATTTTGCTTGATCGTTTAATTTAGACTACCAATTTATCGTGAAATCACACTTTAGGCAATGGTTCATTTTTATTTTTCCAAATTTCCCCCTTAAATATTGGGCATTGTTAATACTTCGACACCATGACTTGTAATTAAAATCGTATTTTCATAATGCGCTGACCATTGACGATCTTGGGTTACAATCGTCCAATCATCGTCCAATGTTTCAATTCCCGGTACACCTAAGTTAACCATCGGCTCAATGGCCATCGTCATCCCATCATATAACACCATCCCCACCCCTTTCTTGCCATAATTCGGAATTAAGGGTTCTTCATGAAGCGACTTCCCTACCCCGTGGCTATATAAGTCTTTCACCACGGTTAATCCATTCTTCTCGACATGTGTTTGAATGGCATTGGAAATATCCCCTAATCGAGACCCGGCCTTAATTCCTTCCATTGCCTTAAAAAAAGAATCCTGAGTTACTTTCGCTAAAAATTGAGCCTCTTTCGATACATTCCCAATTAAAAATGTTCGAGCGGCATCGGCATAATAACCGTTATATTTTACGCCAATATCGATGGAAACAATATCACCATCAAAAAACACTTTGTCTGGCGATGGAATCCCATGAACAATCTCTTCATTCTTAGATATGCACGACGAATACTTAAACCCTTGATACCCTAAAAAACCGGGCGTTGCCCCATTTGATTCAATAAAGGACTGAACCTGCTGATCAATTGCATATGCGGTCACGCCTTCGGCCACATGCTCAGAAATAGCCTCAAATGTTCGCGCAAGAATTGCCCCGGCATGGCGCATAGAATCAATTTTTTTGTTGTTCATTTATATTACCCTGAACATTGGACCGACGCCAATAGCTGATGAATCTGTTGACGAATATCATCAATACTATTCAGGCAGTCAATATGTACCAACTGGTGACGATAAAAATCAAGTAATGGAGCCGTCTGATCAAGGTACACATGATATCGATGTGTCACTTTTTCAGGAACATCATCTTTTCTTGTGACTAAAAATGGTTCTACCTCGGGTGATGCTGGATTAGATACGCGATGGTAGACATGATTATTACGGGAATCAATTTGGCGTCCCGATATTCGATTAATTGATTCTTCAAGTGATAAATCAAAATATACAACGGATGCAATCGATAACTCAAGATCCTCCATTAGTGAATTCAATGCTTTTGCCTGACCAAGTGTTCGTGGAAATCCATCAAAAATCAATCCCGTTTTTCGAGATTCAGATTGAATGATCACATTTTTCTTAATGATTTGAATAATGATATCATCCGATACAAGATCTCCTGCATCAATCACCGCCTTCATTTGATTTCCCAGATCAGACCCAGAGCTCACTTCATCGCGAAGCATGTCACCAGTCGATAAATGAGCATAGTTTAAATGATCCCGAAGATACTGAGCTTGAGTCCCCTTACCTGAACCAGCCGGACCTAAAAAAATTACCCCATTCATTTTTAATTCACCATACCTTCATACTCTTTTTGCAAAATAAAACTATCAATCTGTTTGAGCAAATCAAGAGACACACCAACAATAATTAACAATGCGGTGCCCCCCAAGCCCATAAAACTATTTACGTTGGTGGTTGCGGCACCAATAATTGGCAATAGTGCAATTAAAGATAAAAAAAACGCACCAAAAAATGTAAGCTTTGTTACGATACCTTCTAAAAACTTCTCCGTTGGCTTTCCAGGACGAACCCCCATAATAAATCCACCGTATTTTTTAATATTTGTCGCTAACTCTGATGGACTAAATGAAATCGCCGTGTAAAAATATGTGAAAAAAAAGATTAAGAAACAAAACATGCCATTATACAATACCCCATCATAGGTATAATACTTAGAAAAAAATGTTTGAATTATTTCAATGGGAATAAAATTAGATATTACTAATGGAAACTGTAATAGTGCCGACGCGAAAATAATGGGAAGGACTCCCCCTTGAATTAAACGCAATGGAATAAATGTGGCTTGACCACCATACATTTTTCGACCAACCACCCGCTTTGCATATTGAACTGAAATTTTTCGTTGTGCCTCTTGAATTAAAACAATGGAAAAAATCATAAAAATTAAAATTAATACCATAAAAATAACGCTTACGGGACTCGTTCCCGCCTGAATCAATCCCACCGAATTTTTAATGTAAAACGGCATCTGGGAAATGATTCCAATAAATATAATCAAAGAAGCCCCATTCCCAATGCCGTTCTCGGTCATTAACTCCCCAATATACATAACCAAACAAGCCCCCGCTACCAACCCAACCAAAGAATATATAAAAAAGAAGGGAAACGATACATTGGGCAATAAAAAGGCTATAAACCCAAATGTAATCACAATCGCCTGAATAATTGCCAAAATAACGGTAATATAACGTGTCCACTGGGAAATCTTTTTTCGGCCCGATTCTCCCTCTTCCAAAAGGGATTTTAATTCAGGAATAACAAACGACATTAACTGCATAATAATCGATGCATTAATGTATGGAAGTATTCCCAATGAAAATATGGAAAATCGACTGAACGACCCCCCAGAAAATAAATCAATAAATGAAATCAAACTATTTGAACTTACCAAGTTTCCCAAATCTGATAAATCAATCCCCGAAATGGGAATATGGGATCCCAGCCGATACAAAACCAACATTAATAAAGAATAAATAATTCTTCTTTGTAAGTCTTTATACTTAAATACAGATGCCAGAAATCCCATTAACCAACAACTGTAATCGAACACCCGACCTTATCTAGGGCCGCCTTTAGGGTACCTGATATCGCATGAAGTTCAATTGACTTAACCGAAAATTCAGCCGGAATTGTACCAACAAATTTAACCTTATCTGATTTTCGAACATACCCAAAGTCAATCAGGTGCTTCAATTCAATAGAACCTTCATCGAATCGGGATAAGTTCAAATTAGACAAATTAATAATGGCATACTTCTTTTTAAATATGTTTGTAAACCCACGTTTTTTGGGAAGGCGCTTGTACAAAGGATTCTGCCCCCCTTCAAAACCGCGTTTTCGTGAAAACCCCGATCGAGATTTTTGCCCTTTATGTCCACGACCACACTCACCACCGAACCCCGAAGCGTTTCCTCTACCAACACGTTTTCGAGTACTTGTAGATCCCTCAAAAGGAACCATGGCGTTCAACCGAAGGACGAGAGATTCATTTCCATCTGAAGCTACTTTTTTTAATTTAGTTTGAGTCATTTTTATCACCTACTTCGGGGGCCTCAGAGGGGGTATTAAATCGTCCTCCAAGAGAAATTTTAACACCTCGACGCTCTTCAACATCCGATAATTTTTTCAATTTTAATAGTCCGTTTAAAGCCGCCTTGGCCATATTCAACGAATTATTTGAGCCAATAGATTTGGCCACAATATTTTCAATCCCCAAAGACTCTAACAAGATTCGTATTGACCCACCCGCAATAACACCTGTCCCTTCAGGTGCGGGGCGAAGTACTACTTTAGAGGCTTTATATTCACCAATAATCCGATGGGGAATGGTGCCATCAACCACGTTAATTGCATGCATTTGACGCTTGGCTTTGTCGATACTTCGACGAATGGCCACGGGAACTTCTTTTGACTTTGCTGTTGCTAAACCAACATTGCCATCTTGATCTCCCACAATAACAAAGGCTCTAAATGCTAGATTTTTCCCACCTTTAGTGACTTTAGTAACGCGATTAATTTTGATTAGCTTTTCAAATAATTTTTCCTGAGAATCATCTCTTCTATACGCCATAATTAAAACTCCAAACCGGCGTCTCGTGCGCCATCCGCCAACGATTTAATTTTCCCATGGTATACGATGCCATTACGGTCAAATCTTACCGATGAAATTTTCATATCTTTGACTTTTTTACCAATATCTTGCCCCACCTTAAAACAATTTTCAACATTTGCCTGTTTAAATTTTAAAGATAAAGTTGAACTTGATGCCAAAATATTATTAATATCGTCTAATAAAAGTGCATACACGTGATGAGATGACTTCTTTACTTTTAAAATATATCTTTTATTCGTCATATCTATTTAACCTTTTTCCCAACTTTTTTTATAATTCTATCTTGGATACGCTTAATCCCTTTTTCCTTATAGGGGTCTTTCTTGGCCGGTCTTAATGAAATAATATTGGCGGCTACCTGGCCAACTTTTTGCTTATCAATACCGGATAACTTGAGTTCCGTTGGATTTACAATTTCAGCCGAAATTCCTTCAGGCAATGTAAACACCACCGGATGAGAGTATCCTAAATTAAAATTAAGATCTTTATTTGAAAGTGCTACACGATACCCTACGCCCTTTAACGTCAATGTTTCTGTAAACCCTTCCGTAACCCCTTTCACCATGTTTCGGATAAGCGCACAATGCAATCCCAAAATGGCTCGATCATTGCATTCAACTTGAAGTGACGTATCCGAAATATCCAATGAAACACCGTCTTTTATTTTAAGAGAAAGCTCTCCCTTCTTGCCCTTAACACCTAATACACCGTCTGTTAAAGACACATCAAGCGACGCAATATCAATGGGCTTTCTTGCTAACTTACTCACTAATATACCTCCCCAAGAATCTCGCCACCAATATTTTTTATTCGAGCATCTTTACCCGAAAGAATACCAACAGAAGTTGAAAGAATTAAGGTTCCAAAGCCATTTAAAACCTTATAAATATCTTTCTTTTTTGTATAAATACGCTTTGACGGTTTACTCACCTTTCGAATACTCTCAATCAATGGTTTTCCGTGCTTATCATACTTTAAAGACAACTTGATTAATCGCTTGTTTAAATCGTTGTTTAAAATCTCATAGCCATTAATATAGCCCTCATTTGCCAAAATTTTGGCTATTTCACATTTCACATTTGAATACTGAAATGTCACTGAATCAAACGATACAATCTGAGCGTTTCGAATTCTAGTAAACATATCTGCAATCGGATCAATAACTGTCATAATCTAACTCCTTTCTACCAAGATGATTTTGTAACACCCGGCAATTTTGCTGAAGATGCTAAATTTCTAAAACATATTCGACAAATGCCGAAAAACCGTATATAGCCTCTGGGGCGTCCGCACAAACCACACCGGTTACGATACTGCGCACCGGATTTCTGTTTATTTTTTTCTACCATCGATTTTTTTGCCATAATAAACCTTTCGCTTACACCTTAAATGGAATGCCAATGCACTCTAAATAAAACAATAATTCTTCTTTAGAACGAGATGTTGTACAGATAGTAACATCCATTCCCCTTAAACGATCCAACTCTGTATTCGACTCAGGAAAAATTGAATCATCCTTGATTCCAAATGAAAAATTACCAAAATTATCGCAACCTTTTTTGCTAATGCCACGAAAATCTCGAATTTTAGGTAAGGACAAATAAATCAGGTTGTTTAAAAAATTTAACATTTTTTTGGATCGCAATGTTACTTTGCAGCCCACAATTTGACCTTCTCTTAATTTAAAATTAGAAATGGATTTTTTAGCTCTGGAAAAAACGGGTTTTTGACCTGTAATCGCATAAAACAATTCAAATGTTTTTTCTAAAACAGCTGAATTAGTCAATGCCTCACCCAATCCACGATGAATAACCACTTTTTCTATTTTCGGTATCAGATGAGGATTCGTATACGAATACTTTTCCTTTAACTTCACCTCTGCCGATTCAATAATTGTATTTATATCTTTCATAATAATCCTTAAATTGTTTCGCCGGAAACTTTTGAAAACCTCTTTTTCACACCATCTTTTAATTCTTTAAAACCGACTTTTGTTGGTACTTTTTTAACGGGACAAACTAAAGCAACATTTGAAATATCAATCGAACCTGGAAAGGAAATAATGCCCCCGTCACCCTTGTCCGACTTCTTCTTATGCTTTTTCAAAATATTAATGCCTTCAACAACAACCTTATTCTTAACGGGAAAGACAGCCAATACCTTTCCTTGCTTCCCTTTATCTTTTCCAACTAAAATCTGAACCAGATCATCTTTTTTTATTTTACTTGCCATAATCTACCTCAAATCACTTCTTTCGCTAAAGAGATAATCTTCATGAAATTTTTCTCTCTTAGTTCTCTTGGTATCGGACCAAAGATGCGAGTACCCTTTGGATTACCATCATTATTAATGATAACAGCAGCATTATCGTCAAAACTAATCACCGTGCCATCTGAACGACGCTTCTTTCGTTTGGTACGAACAACCACGGCTTTTACTATCTCGGACTTTTTAACATTCCCAGTAGGCGTGGCTTTTTTAACCGTACCAATAAATGTATCTCCCAATGAAGCATACCGCTTACCCGTACTACCACATACCCGAATGCAAAGAATTTCCTTGGCGCCAGAATTGTCCGTCACACTTAAAACACTTTCCTGTTGAATCATGATGCATCTCCAGAAACAAGACGCCAACGTTTCGTTGCACTTAATGGTCGACAAGGAACAAAAGATACGGAATCACCAACTTTGGCGGAATTATCCTCATCATGTACTAGCGCTGACCATGTAACATTTACTACCTTTTTATAAAATGGATGTCGCTTCCTTGTTTTAACAGACACCTTGATTGTTTTATCACCAGATTTAGAAACAACCAAACCTTGTTTTTTTTTCAACTGCTGAGTCATGAACCTCTCCTTTCATTTATTGTCGTTTTTGCACGCGCAATCGTCTTTCTTAACTTTCTTAACTTTGAAGTATCTTTCAATGCACCACTTAATATCGATAATTTAGCGTCTAAATACTCATTTTTTAAATCAGCCAATTTAGATACTAAATCATCCTCTGATAATGCTCTTAATTCATTTACTGTCATAATTAATCCCAAATTTCTTTCTTAATAAACTTTGATTTTATTGGCAATTTATGTGCAGCTAATCGGAGTGCTTCTTTGGCGGTTTCCTCTGGCACACCACTTAACTCAAATAAAACATGTGCCGGTTTTACGACGGCGACCCAATACTCGGGTTGCCCTTTACCTTTTCCCATTCGAGTTTCCTGTGGAATTTTTGTAACACTTTTATCGGGAAATACTCGGATCCAAACCTTACCGCCCCGTTTTATATAACGAGTCATCGCTCGTCGAGCCGCCTCAATTTGACGCTGAGTTAACCAACAATGCTCTAGCGCAAGTAAACCATATTCACCGAATGAAATCTGATTCCCAGATTGAGCAACGCCTCGATTTCGACCACGTTGAGATTTTCGAAATTTTGTTCGCTTAGGCATTAACATGACGCTTCTCCTTTAATAAATGGGCATCCCGAACGACAGCGTTTGACCCCTTATCTGAAATTACTTCTCCATTATTTACCCAGACCTTAACGCCAATTTTCCCATAAATAGTATTTGCCTCTGTAAAATAGTAATCAATTTTCGCACGAAATGTATGCAATGGCATACGACCTTTTTGATACCATTCACTTCGAGCAATCTCTACACCACCTAAACGGCCAGCACATTTAACCTGAACACCATCCGCCCCAGCTTTTAATGCAGACTGAACAACCATCTTCATGGCCCGTCGAAAAGGAATCCGTTTTTCTAGTTGCGCAGCAATTAATTCAGATAATAACTTAGCACTTTTATCTGGGGATCGTTCCTCAATAACATTAATATTAAATTTCTTTTTAAACGTTTTAGAAATAGCCGTTCTAAATCGATTAATAGATTCGCCACCTTTACCTAAAATGATTCCTGGTTTTGATGTATGAATATCTAAAAGAACGTGATCATTCCCCTTACGTCGAATTAGAACTTTAGAAATAAAAGAACGCTTTAAGTTTGTTTCAATATAGTCTCTAATCTTAACATCCTCTTTTAAAAAAAGAGCATAGTTATCGATAGAGAACCAATTATTTAAAAACTCTTGGACTCCTTTTAATCTTAACGAACGTGGATTAGCTTTTTGACCCATTGGATTCTCCTTGATTAACGAGTGTCAACTCAACATGCGCATACGGTTTTGTTATCCCAAAAATTCGCCCCCGAGCTCTTGCCTTATGACGTTTTAAGCGAGGACCTTCATTGACAATTAATCGATCAACAACCAGTTGTGCTGGATCCAACGAAAAATTATGAGAAGCATTCGCTAAACATGACGAGAAAAGTTTAAATAAAACAGTGGCCGACTTTTGGGGCATCAACCTTAATTGATTAACTGCCACTTGAGGGGGTAAGGTTCGAACTAAATCAGCCACCTTTCTAAGCTTGTATGGCGATACTCGAACATACTTAACTTTCGCGTCAACCAACTTTTTTTCTGAAACTATTTTTTTTGATTTTTTTGCCATCATCGTCTACCGATTCCCTGGGTGACCTTTGAAAAGTCGCGTAAAGCTAAACTCCCCAAGCTTGTGACCAATCATATTCTCACTAACATAAACAGGAATATGTTTTCGACCATTGTGAACAGCAATCGTATGCCCAATCATACTTGGAACAATCGTACTACGACGAGACCATGTTTTAACCAACTTCTTCTCATTTTTTTCGTTCATACCATCTATTTTTTTTAACAAATGATCATCAACAAAAAAACCTTTCTTTAATGAACGTGACATAATTACCTCTTTCTAGACCTTACAACATGCTTACTTCGTTTTCGTGAAGGACGCGTTTTAATATTGGCTTTCTTACCATACGCTGTTCTTGGCTCGGACAAACCAACCGGAGCACGGCCTTCTCCACCACCGTGTTTATGATCTGCTGCATTCATAACCGCACCACGAACCGTTGGACGAATATTTCGTTTTCTTTTGATCCCAGCTTTTCCATCTCGCTTATTAGAAAACCCCTCATTGGACAAACGACCATACGTGGCTTGACAGGCAAGTAACACCAACCGAATTTCTCCTGAAGGCAACTTGATGGTGGCATGACGACTTGATTTAGCCATAAGAACAGCACTAGCACCAGCAGAGCGGACCAATTGGGCCCCTTTTCCGGGAAGCAATTCAATATTATGAATGAGTGATCCCGCCGGAATTTTAGATAAAGACATGCTGACACCTAAGTTGATTTCAGAATCATCCCCATCTTGAATAGGGTCGCCTACGGAAATACCTTTAGGGGCCAAAATATAACGACGATCACCATTCTTGTATTTAACAAGACATATCAAGGCGGATCTATTTGGATCATACTCAATGGTTTCGACGACCCCATCAGCTGTTGAATTCCTTTTAAAATCAATCTGACGAAATTTTCGCTTAACACCACCCCCCTGATGTCGAACGGTAATATTCCCATAATTATTACGCCCGGATGATTTTTTCTTTTTTGAAATTAACGATTTCGCAGGAGTTGATGTTGTAACCTCATCATAAATCATGGATGTTTTGTTTCTCATCCCAGGGGTTGTAGGACGATGCTTTTTTGTTGCCATTTAACCAGCCTCCTCTAAAGATTCAATCCGATCAACCGTATATACATATGCTTTTTTATACGTTTGGGTCATCCCTGTTACTCGGCCGCGACGAACTTTTTTACCCATCTTTTTTGAAATATTAACTTTTTTAACTTTGACATTATACTTATTTGCAATATATTTTTTAAACTCAATCTTATTCGCATTTTCATCAATTAAAAATACATAGCAATTGGATTCGTTTAATGCCGCCGTCTTTTCTGTAACCAGTAATCGTTTAATCATTGTTTTGGGCCATCCTTTTCAATAAATAACTGTTGAAATGATGCGGTCGAATAGATCACTTCATTGCAGCGCAATAAATCCTCAACAACAACAGAGTTAACATTATTAAAATATATATTGGGGATATTTTTAATTCTTGAAAACAAATGTAAATCATCGGATTGAGTGATATCTAAAATATAAAGATACGTCTTATCTTGGCTGAGTAAACGTGCAAACGAAGATGCTTTTTCAACACCACCACCATTTTTGAATACAGATGAAGTTGATAATTTTGTTAAAAGTAACTGCCTTAATGTATCAATAAAAAAACGCTTGTTTGTTTTTCGTTTAACAATTCTTGGTTTTGGACCAAAAATAACAGATCCACCGACCTTCAAAGGTGAACGATTTGTACCCAATCTTGCACGACCAGTCCCTTTTTGCTTGTAGGGTTTAGCACCGCCAGAGGTAAAATCAGAGCGAGACTTTGTAAAAGAATAAACAACCCTATCTTTCTTTTGGTTATTATGCAAAAGATAGGCATTACCACCTAAATTATCTGTAATTACCAATGAATCAAAGTTTATGTTATCTGCCTTAGACGTCTCTAAATCAACTGTATTAATTGTATATTTTGACATTAATTAACTCCTGAAACAAATACGGTGTTGTTTTTACCAGGAACAGCTCCCTTAAAAAAGAGATGGTCACCGTCTATTTTTATGAGGGTTAGATTTTTAATAGTAACGGTCTCATTACCATAACGGGTGTGCATCTTTTTACCCTTCATTACGCGCCCCGGGGTTGTTGCTTGACCAATAGATCCCAATAGTCGATGGTTCTTTGAACCATGAGACATCGGACCACGCTGATGATTCCAAGCTTTAATTGCTCCGGTAAAACCACGTCCAATCGTTTTGGACTGAAGGTTGTACTTTAAATTAACCTCAAAAGAAGATGTGTCCACTTTTGAATTTAATTCAAATCCATCCAAAGATCCAACTCTAAATTCTTTTATATTCCGATATATCTCTCCTGATTTAAACTGCCCCTTGTGAGGTTTGGTTAAACGAGATTTCTTGGAGAAACCATAGCCCACACAAACAGCATTATAGCCATCTTTATCAATGGTTCTTAATCGAATAATAGCGTTTTCGTAAGCTTTAATAACGGTCACAGGAACAGCTTCACCAGTATCTAAAAGAACTTGAGTCATTCCGATTTTTTTTCCAACTAAAATTTGTTTTTTATTCTTCATAATTTCACTCTACTTAGACCAATTTGATCTCAATGTCCACACCAGAGGCCAAATCAATACCCATAAGGGCATCAATGGTTGATGATGGAGGATCTACTATTTCCAATAAACGTTTATGTATTCGAATCTCATAATGCTCACCACCCCGCTTGTTAACATGAGGAGATTTCAAAACACACCATTTTTTCTTCTTGACGGGTAGTGGGATAGGACCCACTACCTTAGCACCTGATTTTTCAGCCGTGTTAACAATTTTAACAGTGGCCGTATCCAAAGAGCGATGATCAAAAGATTTTAAACGTATTCTGATTTTTTGCTTGGGCTTATTTGAGACTGGAGCCGGCTTTTTTTTAGTGCTTGTTTTCATATCATACTACTTAATAATTTTCGTAACGACACCCGCACCAACCGTACGACCACCCTCACGAATTGCAAACCGAAGACCTTCTTCACATGCCACTGAAACAATCAATTTAACTGTCAATTTGATATTATCCCCAGGCATTACCATCTCAACACCATCGGGAAGAATCACTTCACCGGTAACATCCGTTGTTCGAATATAAAGCTGTGGACGATATCCTTTAAAGAATGGAGTGTGACGACCACCCTCTTCCTTTTTCAAAACATAGACCTCGGCCTCAAATTCAGTATGCGGGGTAATAGAACCTGGCGCACACAATACTTGACCACG
>JBMTIN010000002.1:0-25301 GCA_049437345.1 Candidatus Marinamargulisbacteria bacterium | reverse complement strand
ATTGAAGCCATTATTGAAACCCTAACAAAAAGTGGTACTATTCGACAATTTACCACTATCGTCAACGATAATTTAATAAAAAATCAGCCCATTAAGGCCCTTGTTGAACTCAGTATTCGTCCGGAAAAAGACACTGGTTACGACGCTATTGCCAATAAAATCAATGGATTCCCCAACGTTGTCTCCCATTATCTAGTATCCGGCAGCTACGATTTTTTATTGGTGGTTGAAGGAAATGACCACAAAGAGATTGCTCATTTTGTGTTCGATAAATTAGCTACTATTGAAAATGTAAAAGCTACCACAACGCACTTTATTTTTAAATCTTATAAAGAACAAGGGGTTTTAATTGAAGCCCCAGCCACCATTCAACGCGTCCCTTTATTGCCATGACCTTTTTTTCTAAGCGAGTTCAGTCAATCCCTCCGTCAGGAATTCGCGAATTTTTTGATTTGGTCATGTCCAGCCAAGGGATTATTTCATTGGGGGTGGGGGAACCCGACTTTTTGACCCCGTGGGGGATTCGGGATGAGGCCATGCACCGAATTCAAACCGGCACTACATCTTATACCTCCAATAAAGGATTAACGGAATTAAGATCAGCGATCGCCAATTACTTGAACATACAATTTGATATCCACTACGCTGCCAATGAATTACTCATTACCAATGGGGTATCCGAAGCTGTCGATCTGGTTATGCGTTCTATTATTGATCCTGGGGATGCCGTTCTTTTACCCGAACCAACATACGTTTGCTATCGCCCCCTAATTGAACTTTGTGATGGCGTTCCGATTCCCATCAATACGACCAAAACGGGATTTTCAATCACAGCCAAAGCTATTGAAGCGCATTTAACCCCTAAAACCAAAGCTATTGTATTGTGTTACCCCAATAACCCCACCGGGCAATCCATTCCTTGGGATGAATTGCAAAAAATTGCAGACATCGCACACCAACATGACCTGATTATTATTTCCGATGAAATTTATGCTGCGCTAAGTTTTGAACCATTTCATTCAATCGCGAAAATTTCAAGCATTAAAGATCGACTGATCTACTTAAATGGGTTTTCGAAAGCCCATGCCATGACCGGCTGGCGAATTGGGTATATTGCCGCACCCGAACCCGTTATTGAAACCATCAATAAAATTCACCAATACAGTGCATTATGTGCCCCCACCGTATCTCAATATGCAGCGATAGAAGCCTGTAAGAATACTCAGAGCGATGTTCAAAAAATGGCGCAATCGTACCAGGAAAGAGCCCGTTATTTTACCAAAAAAATGAACGATATTGGCATTGATTCCCGAATGCCATCGGGCGGCTTATATGTATTTTCATCGATTGCATCCACCGGGTTGTCCTCCATTGAATTTGCAAAACGACTTTTAAAGGAAGCCAATGTCGCCGTGGTGCCCGGCATGGTATTTGGCAACAGTGGCGAAGGTTACATTCGCGCATGTATCGCCACCGACTTTGACCAATTAAAACAAGCGGTGACCAATATTACCGCCTTCGTTCAAGCCCTATGATCTCCGCATCTCTTGTGAATGCATTGATTATTGGGTACATCGGTTATTCTATTGGCGTGGGGCTTTATCGCGGGGTATTCAATATATTTATCGGTATTTTTGGAACTTATGGGGCCTGTTTTTTAGCATGGTTATTTAAAGATCAAGCCCACGAATTTTTTGAAACCTATATTGGTATCAGCGGTCGTCATTACCCATCGTTATTTTTTGTGGGTCTTTGGCTATGCTTTTACTTTCTCACGTGCCTGTTGGGAAAATTACTCACCCAAATATTCACATTAACAGGGGTTGGGCTGATTGTACGATTAGTCGGCGGCCTTTTGAATGGGATAAAAGCTGTTCTAATTGTTATTCTAGTGCTAACATTTATACAGAGCGTAGCAGAAAATTTATATAAACAAACAGATTTAACCACGCCCCTAATTCATATTGGTAAAAAAATGATACGACTATACAAAGAAAATAATCCCCCGCCATTTGCCCCTCACTTAAAGGCACCACATCCCGTGGACGATATGACCCCAATCGTCGATGATTTTCAATATAATTTAATAGAAAGGTGAGACAAACATGTTATGGAAAGGCTTAGTTGAAGAATATAAGGCATATTTACCAGTAACGGAGACCACCCCCGTTGTCACATTAAATGAAGGGAACACCCCTCTCATATCGATTCAAAACTTGGCGGATCATTTAGGAATTTCAGCCCAATGGTATGTAAAATTTGAAGGATTAAACCCGACGGGATCCTTTAAAGATCGTGGCATGTGCATGGCAGTAACCAAGGCCAAGGAAGATGGCATGAAAACCGTCATTTGCGCATCTACGGGTAACACATCGGCCTCTGCTGCGGCCTATGCCGCAAAAGCCAACATGGACTGCATTGTCTTAATTCCGAAAGGCAAAATTGCTTTGGGAAAACTATCTCAAGCCATGATGCACGGCGCGAGAGTGATACAAATTGATGGCAACTTTGATCTGGCACTGACAATTGTGCGAGAAATTGCCGAAAAAGAACCCATCGCACTGGTAAATTCAGTCAACCCTTACCGTATTGAAGGCCAAAAAACAGGTGCGTTTGAAATTATTGATCAGCTAGGAAATGCCCCAAATTACCATTTTATGCCCGTAGGAAACGCGGGAAATATTACGGCTTATTGGAAAGGTTACAATGAGTATTTTAACCTTAAAAAAAGTTCCCGACGCCCTAAAATGATGGGATTCCAAGCCGAAGGATCCGCTCCGATTGTTCGCGGCCATGTAATTGAAAATCCCGAAACCATTGCTACGGCCATACGTATTGGCAACCCTGCCAGCTGGACATCCGCCGAAACCGCACGGGATGAATCCGGTGGACATATTGGCATGGTATCCGACGATATTATTACTCAATACCAACAGTTATTGGCCCAAAAAGATGGTGTATTTTGTGAGCCAGCATGTGCCGTTGCTATTGCCGGCGTTGCAAAAATGGCTGAAACGATATCTTTTAAAAACACGGATACGATTGTGTCTATTATTACAGGGCACGGTTTAAAAGATCCGGATCAAGCCATTAAAGTATCCGTCACCCCCACCGTGGTTGAGGCATCGTACGCGGCTGTTTCAAAAGCGATATTTTCAACATAGTCATTAATGTCGCGCATACGCTACATTATTTATAGCGGGTTACTCACCCTATTGGCTGGGTACTTTCTTCTAAACTATGCGGTTCAACTCCCGGTGGCAAAATCCTTTCTAAAAAGGGTGATTCAACAGCAATTCACCCACCATCTTCAGACCCCGGTCACGGTTGGTGAATTGCGAGGAAATATATTTACCGGGATTCAATTGAAAGATATCATCATATCGTCACCATCAACGGTTATTCCCAACACAAAAATAGATATTGTTACTCTTTATTTTAAATTATCGCCATGGATTCAAAACTGGCAAAATCTTATTAAACATATTGATATTTCAGGGGTGTCAGTCACTGTCATACGATCGGAAAATGGCACGATTAATTATGCCCATTACTTACCCGCACCTCGAAAGCGAGCATCCAATACATCGTCGACGTACCGCATAAATATTCAAAATATACAAGGAACATACCAAGACAACCGTGGTTGGGGGGCACAAAAACAATCATTTTCAATTCCATTTTCCAATGGGGCCGTCACACTTGATATTCGACCGGATAATACCCATCAAATCACCGCCCGCCTCATTCCAAAAAATAGCGTCGGTCCGCTAAGCTTAACCGGCGAATTTAATGCAACATCGTTTTCATTTGTATTTAAAAGTAAGGACTTGAATACCAATACATGGGCACGATACATTGTCCCATTTTCTAAAGTCACCATTCAAAATAATACGTTTTCAGTAGAAGGCACACTAAAAAACCGTCAAAAAGATAGCCCAACACACCTCCCGTTTCTATTTGATATTGCATTGGGTTTTCGTAATTTAAGTGTTGGATTACCACATCGACTATCACCGCTTAACCAGGTTCAAGGGAACATGACATTTTCAAATTTAACTGGCCCAACAATCCTAACACTTAATCGTATCGCCGCCAATGTTAAAAATGAACCCGTCACGATTACGGGAAACATACTATTAACAACCAAAACACTCGATGTTTACTTAAAAAATAATCGATCCATTACGGAAAAAACCATAAATAGCATGGCCACACCCTCCCTTGAATTTAATGCCGACATTGATTATCGTTTTCAAGGGCCCATACAATCTCCCGAATCAACATTAAATATACACCTGGATCGTATAAAGTATCATCATCAAACCATAAATAAACTCCGCCTATCATTCAATAAAAAAGGAGCGATGACAACTGTCCTTGGCCACCATCCTAAAATGGGACGCATCGTATCCGGAAATATCCAATCCAACGCCTACAATATTCATGTCAATAATATGCCCGTCCCTGACTTTGTGGATGTCGCAGAACCATTACTATCGTTGCAAATTTCAGGCCATATAACACCCCCTACGGCCCACGTAAAAATAACCCCAATAACCCCAATATCGGTGATGGGCTTCCCGATACAAAATATTGCGATTGATATGGCAAAAAAACGGGTTCCAACGGCACACGCCACCGTAACTATTGGGTTAAAAAATGGGCAACAGATTCCAATTCAAAGCACCATTAATCTATCAAAAAATACACTGTCATTTGAACAAAATACTGTCATTTCAAAAACGGCACCTCCTCACCGTATGATTCATTCAATGACGTCAAAAGGCACCCTTCAAAAAACCCCCATGGGATGGCACCCCATCATTGAATGTCAAGTCTCTGGGGTGGGCGCCAACTACCGTAACACACCCATTGATGCTTTTAAATTCCATTATAAACTAGATGGGGCAACCCAAACCATTGATATTGATTCATTTACCATGTCCAATGGGCAATTAAATGGCACCGTCATTTTAACCCATCATATACCGACCTTTATTGATGCCAACCTCACTAATATTCACTTGAACCATTTAAATCAATTAAGCACGAATCACCCCATATTTTCTTTATGGAGTGGCCATGCCAGCGGCACTATTTATTATCAAAAAAATCCCAATAATATCCTAAAGATCGCCGGAACCATTGCAAATTTTCAAACCGATCAAGGTCAATTTGGCACCACCAATATTCATGCAAGTATGACCAATAATCACATGAAAATCCACTCCCTTATATTCTCAGACCTACATAACTTACGCTTGGAAGGGTCGCTACAGATACCCCATCGCCACACCTTATCGCTACAGGCCTTAGGAACAGTTCGTTTAGATGCGCTGAATTATTTATCGACCATAGGGCTTCAAGGACAACTGCATATTGATGGCCATGTTCAAGCGATTAACGACCAATTAACGTTCGATGGCCGAGCTAATACATCCCGCTTAAAATATAAAGATCATCCCATTCAACAACTGCAATTGGATGGCATATTTTCTCCCCATAACATTACATTACGAAACGCCGTACTTTCTATAAATAGTAGTTCATTGGTATCGCGTGGTTTTATCGACTATAACGTCAATAAAACCAACCGGTCCATTGCCATTAAAAATTATGAATGGGAAGCCCAATTTAATGCCATTGAACTTCATTATTTGAATCAACTTCGCCATTCTTTTTTAAGTACGGTTCAATCGTCAAAACCCATGATTCCCACCTCAAATTTATGGCGTGACCCCCTATTTGAATTCCATAAACACCGCCCCGACTATTTAACACAATATCAATATGCCACTCAACAGTTTGAGCCTAAACGCCACTACCCCCGACTTGATGGCACATTAAATGGATCATTGCGCCTTAGTAACCAAGGCGTAAATCGTAATCATATCAATGTGTCTATCGATGATTTTTATTATAATACGTCACTCTATATTAAAAAATCTCGCCTTGTATCAAAAAAAATAACCGCCAATCAAGAATATTATGCATTGGATCTGAATACATTACGTTACAAAGAAAAAACCCTTACCCGAGCTCGAAATACCATCGAGTTTCAACCCCAGAAAAAAAAAATAGCCCTATTAAATAATGATGTCATATTCAATAAAAACATCATTCAAGCACCGTTTCAAATTCGATATGATATGCATCAAAAAATAGCAACCGCGCAAGTGTCACTAAAAAAGAATGATATCAATCTATTGTCACTGTTTCTTCCGTCCGTGGCTAGGTTAAAAAATGAAGGCAATATTCAAGTGACAGTTCATGGGCCACTCGATCGTATGCAGGTAACTAATAGTACAATTGACCTCTCCCATTTTTCACTCGCATTTAATTCAAAAACATCTCCGTTTGATGCCAAGATTTGGATTGATTCCTATCAGCATACCGGTCATCATGCAAAATTGCGTCTAAATGGGCTTCGAGTGCATTGGCGTGGCAATGATACCTTTCGCCGTGTCACCCGAAAAAAGAAAACCAATATCTTCAAACTAAATGGCGACATTGAATTCCAATCACTATCGTTTTATCCTCAAAAAAATATCACCGTTGCATATAATGCCCACCTTCCCTATGCCTTTTTTTCGATCAATTATCCATGGCTATATACCGGAGATATTATTACGAACCACCTTAAACTCACGGGAACCCAAACTCATGCATGGTCGTATAACGAAAAAAAGGCCATTGCCGCTACACTAGGTACCCACAACGAAACCGGGCCGCAACTAACCGGAAACCTTATCTTTAGAGATGGCATATTTGCCATGCCTAAATTGACAAAAAAGACCCTTAAGCCACGCATAAAACTTGGGATCATGACAACCCTTGGGGAAGGTAATTATATTCAAGGTGGTATGGTTGGTGAGGGGGCATACGATCTGGCCAGTCATGTCTCACTAGAAATTGATACCGCTATTTCAAATGCCCCGTTTCTTATTGGGGGAACATTAAATGCACCCCAATTTTCAACAACAATCCCATTTTATAGCGGATCGATTTCTTTTTTAGATGGGGTGTACGACTTATTATCTAAAAAACAACAAGCTCACTTCTTTCAGCATAACCCCGACATTATCTCCGATCAATATGTTCAAATATCCCCCGTTATCATCAATGATCGGCCCCAATTAAATCACACCATTCACTTACGTGGTTTGCGAAAAAAGGACACCCCACGCCCCACCGATAATCGTGTCAGTGATGAACGGCCATTTCAAGCCATTGGACTGGCCATTGATGGAAACATTCAGAAAGAACGGCCCAACATCAGTGTCTTTGAATTTGACATTGACGACCCCTACGCCCAGTTTCCAAACTATGAATTATTGGGGGCCTATGACATTCAACACACCGCCAACAACGCCGGCTCGGAATCCAGTTACTACGGTATTTCACTATTAATGCCTGACATTATTACAAATAGTGACGACAACACATTAAAAAATTACGGCCGACAGCGAATTAACAGCTATTTCAAACGATCCGTCCGACCTTACGAACGACGATTTGCCCAACGGGTGGGACTATATGATTTTCGAGTCACCTATGATTTTGGGAAAATGCTTTTAAACACTCCCAACAATGGATTTAATACCAACGATTTATTAGGCTTTCAATTTGTATCGGACCTGTATAAAGAAAAAATGTTTTTATCGTTTCAAACCAATATCCCGCTATCGTCTGACACGGACAATACACATAATAGCGGCATTAAAATTACACAAGTGGACCTCATATATTACCTACAACCCAACTTTAGTATTGGTTTAAAAAATATCAATGAATATGCGGATGTTACCACATTTGATCCGCGCTGGTCATTAAATTATGGGCAATCATTCTAAACGCATCATCGCACTATTTTTGATCCTCCCCAGCCTGGCCTATGGCGCGTATATTAAAACCGTGATTGTCACGGAAAATGAACCCCATGCCATGCATCAAGAACTGGTGGACCTGTTTCAAGGAAGTATTCGAAGCACCGACCAACTGGATCGTGATATCGCTCGATTTCGCGAACGTGGCATCCTACGATCCCTCACCTATACACTGACCCCCGCCGTGGGCGGCCACATATTAAAATTAAACGCCATTTATACCCCAATAATCAAACATATCCGCATTAAAAATGCCCCCATTAACCCTCATTATTTAAAAGGAATATTAAAAAATAAAAACGGCCATCATTTAAATTATAAGTATCTCAGCGATGATATTGATGCCATAAATGCGACCCTTGTAAAGAATGGTTATTTTTTGGCCAATACCTATGCTATTGTTATGTCTCCTCAACAAGAATTAATCATTTATATTGAATCCCCCACCGTTCAAAAGGTTGAATTTATTGGCGCAACCGCCATCCCCCCACGTTACATTACACGGGACTTACTTACAAAAAATGGTCAAACCATTCATCAAGACACACTGGATATTGATCTGTACACACTCAACAATCTGCCATTTTTTTCAAGTGTTCAAGCTCCAAAAATTCGGTCTATTTCTTCTAAAAATGTCACACTAACTTACATCACAACGCCCCGAAAAAAAAATCGATTTGATATCGGAATCGAGGAATTAGAAAACAATCAAGGCGTGGCACTTTTTACAAAAATCAAACGATACAATAATTTTATTTATACGGATTTTATTGAACTTCAAATGCAACTCGGGTATTTGAATAATTTTAATGTTCGATCGTATCAATTGCATTACAATCAGCCCTGGCTATTGAACCGTTACCCCCTCATGATGGATGCTTCGATGTATGTCAATTACCGATCCGAATTACGACAAGATGACACTACTGTTTATTCAACTATTCGCCAAGGCAGCTCCTTATTTTTTACAAAAAAACTACGAAAAACATATATTACCATCGGGGCCGGGGGGAGATATGAACGGGTCTCACCTCAAGTGTCTGGGGATTTTTCGGACTATAATATTCGAACAATGGGCCTATTTGTTGAAAAAAATACGATTAAAAATCGACTCAATCCCCAGCAGGGCCATCGCTCCAAAATGATTTACGATATCGGCGGGAATGTCGCCGGTGTATCGTTGGGAGGGGTGTCATTTTCTCGATTAAGTATGGTTCATGCCCAATACATGCCCATCATGCGGCATCATATTTTTGCGGCACAAATCATGGCCGGAACTTATCATAAAAATAGTTCAACCCCCACATTTGAATCCGAGAAATTTTCGCTTGGCGGTGCCAGTTCATTACGGGGATTCAAAGAATTTGCGATGTATGGAAATCATCGTTTATCCATTAATTTGGAACAACGCATGGAAATCAACAAACAACTACTATGGGTTCTATTTTATGATGCCGGGTACATCAATAACACCGGGTCCGGACTGTTCGACCATTATTTCCAAGGGTATGGTACCGGCGTTCGATTCTTAAATACCGTGATTCCGATTCGATTGGACTTAGCAAAAGGAGATGATATCATCCTCCACTTAGGGGTATCACAAACCTTTTAAGGACGACGTAACGTTGATTGAATTTCATCCAAGGATGCCCCACCATCAATGCGTGTTTGAACGTCTTGAATCGCCAACATCAATGCGGCGTCACCCCCAATACCTCGCTCTAATATCGATAATTTATCTTGAAGTTCATCAATACTCGATGCACTTTCAACGGCTTGATCACAAGGCGATGAAACCGTATCTGGTGCCATCATTAGTTCTTCAATCAATGATGGTTGGCCAGATGAAACGGCACCAATATCCGACAATATTAGTCCTCGCCCGCCGCTTTTAAGCGACGACCCGTCGGGTCACTCTTAAGAATTCCCAAACGCTGTAATCTCTCTTGATGCCGTTTGGCGGCATCATTATAACTTTGTTTTATTTCAAGCGAATCGGTATCTTGACGGGAGACCTCATCAAATGATGATGCCGCCCCTCTCCCTCCGCCTTGAGATATCGTCTCATCATCATCAAGTAATCCAAGACTATCCTCAATCAGTTGGTTTATATCATCCAATTCTTGATGGAACTGCGCCCGTTCCTTGGATGTTAAATCCTCTGATTTTTTTGGGTTATTATGATCATCTACCGATTGATTGTTAATATTTAAATGCATCACTTATACCATCCTATGTTATGAGTATCGCTTAAATAAGGGTCTTTTATGCATTGATTATTATTGATGCTTTAACTGATTGGCAATGCGTATTAGGGCATGTGTCCCGGATACCCGCCCTTGTTTCAATTGCTGATCCAATACAGCCATGGTTTGAATCATCGCAGAAAATGTTGGTGCCAATCGATTGGTTCGCACACTGGCCATCTGCTTTTTAATAAAAAAAGGATGCTTTCCCAGTGATTTGGCCAATGCATCGTGAGACACCCCTTCCAAAATTCCCTGGTGCATTAATATCAGCTGATTAAACTGAAATAACAATCGATTAAATACGGCATGAGGATCTTCTTTTAACTGAACCAAATGATACAGACTTTGAAGTATGCCATCCACGGACCCCTGCGCCAAGGCTTCGGATAATTGACGATAATGACCCAATGCATTACTGGATGAATGGATTAAATCAGGCATTGAAATATTGTTTTTTGGCAGTACCGTCACGCTTATTTTTTTTAATTCCGCAATAATTAACCCCACATTATTTGCGTAAGCCATCGTCAATTGTTCAATGACATCGGATGACACTTTCCACTTTTTTTTAGCCGTATATTGGGTCACCCACGCCATTACCTTATCGGATTCCCAATCTTTAAACAGATCATAATGAGTATGCGTGATCCCGTGTTTTTTTAATGCTTTGTACCCCGCCGTGCGCTTATCAATCGATGTGACCACCAAAATAATGGGACCCGATATCTCGGTGGCGGTCAAAAAACCTGGAATATCACGAAGGTCTTGCTTGCTTGCCTTCTTTAACCATTTTGGATTTCGCACTAGCCATCCATTGGCCGACGAAAATAAATCAATGGCATGAAGCCGCCCGGTCAATCCCGCCAATGTTGTTTCAGCCGCCGGTAATACATCAAAAACAACCTCGGAATAACGGGTTTTTAAAGCATCAATCGCATCATCAATAAGGGGGGTGTTTTCACCTGAAATTAAATATATCATAGAAAAAGATGGTCACTTCTATTTCTTACTGATTATAATATGAATTATGAAATTTTTTAACATTTTAACGATACTAATTATTTGTGGGCAAATACTTACCGCACAAACATTATTTGAAACCAATGAAACACCGGCGGCAAAATCACCGACCATCGCCACCGTTGCAACCAAAAATTTAGCGACTCCCTCATTATCGAACCCATCATCGCCACATAAACGGTTGGTATTCACCAATTTAGAGTCCCTCATTGCGCGTGGCGATATCCAATTGGGGTATGAAATACCACAAGAATCTGAATGGGCGGGCATTTTACTCCTTCACGTCAATCCACAGTCGAAATTTAATCATCAAACCGGAGATATCGGTATTTTAGGCGGGGGACGACTGTATTTTGAAGAAGATACACACCCCCTCAACCTCTATTTGCAAGGACTGGCGGGATTCAATCATACCAATCGCTGGGACTTAATAATATCCGTAGAAATTGGGCATCGAATGCCTTGGAAAAAAAATGTGTTTTTAGATATTGCACTGGCCATTCACCGATCCTATGCATCGGATGCCATGGATCCCATGGCCTACATTAAAGCAAATCTCAGCTTTGGATTATCAAATAAAATTATTCCATTCATTTAGTTCACCTATTGATCAGGCGTTATCTTATATTTTTTTAATTTACTATAAAGTGTCGTTCGAGATACCCCCAGCGTTTCAGCCGCCTTTTTAATATTGCCATTAAAATGCGTCAGTGTCTTTCTTAAAAGAATGGCCTCATGATCTTCTAAACGACGAGGCACAATTGGGGGCTATATCACGGCCGGCGTCGATGTGGGTGAAGGCAACGCAACCAAAGGGGATGGTTGTCCCGGCATATACCGTAACATGGCATCGTTAATATCGTTTCCATGACTAAGTATTAACGCCCGTTGAATCATATTTTCTAGTTCTCGAATATTCCCTGGCCATGGCTGCACCATTAAAAACTGATGCGCCGATGGGGTCAATTTAGGCAATAGTGACAGCCCCAATCGTTTCACATGTTTTTCAATAAAATGATTGGCCAATAAAATAACGTCGTTTTCTCGATCGACCAAACGAGGGATATGAATTGGAAACACATTGATACGATAAAATAAATCCAGTCGAAATTGTTTTGAAGCCACCAGCGTTTCCAATGGCTGATTAGAGGCGGCAATCACCCGTACATTAATCGGTATCATATCGCTACCTCCCACACGTTGAATCTGTTGATTCTGTAATACACGCAATAGGCGAGTTTGCTGATCCAACGTTAATTCACTAATTTCATCCAAAAATACCGTGCCATTGTTGGCCAATTCAAAAATACCCGCACGTTGCGTATCGGCCCCCGTAAACGCTCCTTTTTCATGCCCAAATAATTCAGACTCAATTAAATTATCGGGAATTGCGCCACAATTGACCGGTACAAACGGATGGTTTTTTCGAGACGAATGAGTATGAATGACGTTTGCAATGACATCTTTTCCCGTGCCACTTTCTCCTTGCAATAAAACTGTAACATCGTTTTCTAGCACCAACCCAATGGCCTGATACACGCCTTTCATTGCATTGGATTGCCCAATCAATGCACCAAAGGCTCGCCCTGTCGCATGCTGAAGATATTTAATTTGCTCCGCTTGTTGCCCAATGACTGTTTCTTGCTCATTCGAATACAACTCAAATGCCATAATCCCAAACATATCCAATAAGTAGTTCAGATCCTTAAACGCATGCGGATTATTTTCGTGCGATTTAATGTACTCCGTTAAGCTAGACTTTAACGATAAGGCGAGCAATGTGGTATCCCGAATGCTTAGCCCTTGCTGTTCATGGGTTTTTCGAATGTTTCTTAAAAATTCAAATAACGGTCGAATCGCCCCTGGATCAATTTTCGATAAATGGGCCGTTGAATTCAAACAGAACGACAAAAAAGCCTTTGAATTATGCTGAATCTTTTGAATTTCCGTGGCATCCAAATCATGATAACGCTGACTGGTAGTTAACTCCGTCATCCAATGATCAAATAATGATGTTGTATCAGTGATATTGTTTTCATCCATATCTATGTTCATTTATTGTACATTAATCTGACCTGTTTTCAATAAATAATCCCTTGGATAATAACTTTCGATACGCCTTCTCCCTTAAATCGACCCATGGTATACTTTCGAATATGAAAAAAACCTTGCTTGTTACGAGTGCCTTGCCCTATGCCAACGGCGATATTCACTTGGGGCATTTAGTGGAGCATATTCAAACCGACACCTTTGTTCGATACCAACGACTCATGGGCCATGATTGCCACTATATGTGTGCCGACGATGCTCACGGAACCGCCATTATGTTAAGCGCTAAAAAACAAGGCGTATCCCCGGAAGAGTACATCCATACAATCCAGACCCGCCACATGGCTGATTTTGCCGCATTTAATATTGAATACGATAACTACTACACCACTCATTCCCCTGAAAACGACGCTCTATCCTGTGAAATTTATCACGCCGCCCTAGCCGATGATGGCATTGCCACACGTGATATTGATCAATATTTTTGCAACGATACCCAGCAATTTTTAGCCGATCGTTATATTAAAGGAACCTGCCCCAAATGCCACGCCGAAGACCAATATGGCGATGCCTGTGAAAAGTGTTATGCCACCTATGACGCGACGGCCCTTATTGACCCAATATCCGTATTTTCAGGCAAGCCCCCGGTATTAAAGTCATCCACCCATTATTTTTTTAAATTGGATAAATACAAAGATACGGTTCGTGAATGGCTCGCCACACACCCCGTGATTGACCCCGTTAAAAACAAACTCAATGAATGGTTTGATCAAGGCCTAAACGATTGGGATATTTCTCGCGACGCGCCTTACTTTGGATTTAAAATACCAAACACTCAAGATAAATATTTTTATGTGTGGCTGGATGCCCCCGTAGGCTACATTGCAACCACTCAACATTGGGCTAAAAAAAACGGTCAACAACACACGGATTTTTGGAAAAACGAAGCGGTGGATATTCACCATTTTATTGGCAAAGATATTCTTTATTTTCACACGTTATTTTGGCCGGCAATGTTATCAGTGTCAGGGTACCAGCTGCCCAAAAAAGTGCATGTGCATGGATTTTTAACTGTAAACGGTGAAAAAATGTCCAAAAGTCGCGGAACGTTTATTTTGGCTAGAGATTACGCTCGCCAACTAAACCCCGATAGCCTGCGCTACTATTATGCGGCCAAGTTGTCGCCCTCCATGGATGACATTGACTTTAGTATCAATGATTTTGTTACCAAAATTAATTCCGATGTGTTGGGAAAATACATTAATATTGCCAGCCGCATTGGCGCCATTGTGAATCAATCATTGAATGGTACACTGGGAACCATCGATGACGACGGGCACACACTACTCAATACTATCCGATCGCACCGTGAAACCATTCAAACATCCTACGACACACTCAATACCAATCGTGGCATGCGCCAAATTATGGCCGGTGCGGATCTGGCCAATCAGTATATTGATACTCACGCCCCGTGGGCCCTTGTAAAAACAGATCCCGAACAAGCCCGTATTGTATGCACCGTGGCCCTGAATGCATTGCGATTACTAACCATTTATTTAATGCCCGTTATGCCGGACATTACTCGTAAAATTCATGCCTTTTTAAATAATACCGCCACGCAGTGGGACACGTTGAACCAAACCATTGAATCCACACGTATTCAACCCTACACACACATTCTAAAACGGCTTAAACCCGCCGATGTTGAAACACTCATTCACGCCCCCAATAAATAATCGTCCCATTAAAATACATTAAGATTCTTCAATGTTTTAAGTTGATGCATGATGGGAATAGGATAATCATAGGGGGAAACATGCCTTACATTAACGTATTATGTATGATTTTAATTAGCACATTACTGTCCGCACCATCGTTTGGGACCATGTCGGTGTCATCTTACGATATGGATGCGGCGGTAAAGGCCCAATCAACCAGCCCAAAAATACACCCCAACAGTGTTGTCACTCAAAGTGATAACAACCAATTAAGTGTCTTGGGTTTTTGGTTTGTGAATAGTGGGCCATCGTACGACGACAGCAGCGATATTATGGTCACCCGGATGGCATTTAACAATTTTATGTTTGATTCCGCCGATGGCACGGTTGTTGTAACGGATATGAACCCATTGGCCAATGCCGAGCCAGCGGTAGAAAACGCCTTATTTTACCCAAATCCATTTCGATTTTCGAATGTCAATAAAGGAACCAATAAAGAAGGGGGTACACTGCATTACAATTTAACCACCAATATGGCCATTGAAATTCATATGTACGATATTTTTGGTCGTCGCATATATAAAACCGAATGCGCCGAAGGCAGTGGTTGTGGCAAAGCCGGAAAACGAAAAATCCATTTTAATAAAGATACGTTTAATGGCGTATCGTTATCGGCCGGAGTGTACTTTTATATTTTTATTTATGAAAACAACGTTGTGGCCAAAGGCAAAGTGGCGGTCGTTCCCTAATAATTTCTTTTCGAAGGAAGGTCGATCTGATATACTTTGACCTATAGTTTTATTCGTCAAAGGAGTGCCCCATGCGTCGTGCATTAGTTAAACTGTTTCCTTCATTAAATTGTGATTTAGGGATTGATCTTGGTACGGCCAATGTCCTCGTATTTGTGCGAGGTAAAGGCGTGGTTATTCAAGAACCATCCGTAGTGGCATTGGACTCAAAGAAAAATTTGGTATTGGCCGTGGGTGATGATGCCAAGCGAATGATTGGCCGAACACCCGGCAATGTGGTGGCCGTTCGCCCGTTGCGTGACGGAGTGATCGCTGATTTTGATATTACAGAAACCATGCTTAAACACTTTATTCGAAAAGCATTGGATCGAAAATTATTATTTGCGAAACCTCGCATTATTATTGGGGTCCCTTCAGGAATTACAGGCGTTGAAAAACGTGCGGTATTGGATGCGGCGTATCAAGCCGGTGCCAGTGAAGCCTACTTGCTCGAAGAACCCATGGCGGCGGCCATTGGGGCATCATTACCCGTGTCTGAACCATCGGGAAGCATGGTGGTGGATATTGGGGGTGGCACCACGGAAGTCGCCATTATTTCATTGGGTGGGATTGTGGTAGCCAAATCCATTCGTGTGGCCGGCGACGAAATGGACGAAGCCATTATTTCTCACTGTCGTGAAAATTACCGATTATTAATTGGGGAACGCACGGCTGAAGATGTCAAAATTCAGCTGGGATCGGCCACCGAATGCGAAGAAGAAAAATCCATTGAAGTCCGTGGTCGAGATTTAGTGTCGGGATTGCCCAAAACCTTTACATTTACATCGGTTGAAATTCGAGAGGCATTAAAAGATACCATTTCTACTATTGTGGATGGCATTCGTCAAACATTGGAAAAAACCCCGCCGGAATTATCGTCAGATATTATGGACCTGGGTATTACCTTGGCGGGCGGAGGTGCATTGCTCAAGGGATTGGATCGTCATATTCAAAATCAAACCAACATTGTTACACGTATTGCCGAAGACCCGCTAAAATGCGTGGCGCTAGGTACGGGCAAGGCGTTGGACGAAATTGATATTTTTAAAACAGCCTTAATTACGGATTAATTCGACATCTGGCATGGGGCTAGTGACAATAAAAACACCCCCGATTGGCCTCTATATTCATGTGCCATTTTGCATAAAACTATGCCCCTACTGTGCTTTTTACAAGATGCCAATGGACCGAGATACCGCGCATACATTCGTAACATCAATTCAACAAGAAATGGCCCAGTATTCACACAGGTATGGTCGCCTTCCGGTGGATACGGTATTTTTTGGCGGTGGAACGCCCAACGTACTGCCAACCGCGCAGATCCATTTAATTATAGACGCATTGCATCGGTATTTTTTAATCGATAATGCCGCTGAAATTACCATGGAAATGAACCCCGGAGTTCATACTAAAGCCAAACTACGCACCTTAAAGCAACACGGTATTAACCGTGTCAGTATTGGGGTTCAGTCCTTTCATCAAAGCGTACTGGATGATTACGGACGAAATCATCGTGTATCGGATACCCACCGATTTATTACCGATGTTGTGGATGTTGGGTTTACCAATGTCAGTTGTGATATTTTATTTGGCCACCCGCGCCATACACTCAACGACGCAAAATTGTCGTTACAAACACTGACTGAATACCCCTTTAAGCACGTGGCCCTATATGGGCTTACAATCGAAAAAGGGACACCATTTCATCGTCAAAACATGGTTATCAATAATGACCAACAAGCCGATGAGTACCAGATGATTCAAGCGCAATTGGCAACACAAGGATTCAAACAATACGAAGTTTCTAATTTTTCGATTCCAGGATTTCAGTCTCGCCATAATATTAAATACTGGGAATTTCAGCCCACTATTGGCTTGGGGGCTGGGGCACACTCTTATTTTATGGGGCACCGATACGCGAATCGTCCAGATATTCATCACTACAGAGATACCGAGGCCCAGCGGTGGCCTAAAACCCACCAAAACCACGTGGATTGGGATGAATTTATGGCGGTACGACTTCGATACACGGCCCCAATTTTATTTGACCAACTTCAACAGCGGTTTCCAAAAAAAAATATATCGTTATTAAAAAATGCGCTTCAACCAATGAATCATCATGGCCTCATCACCCTAACGGATCATGGCTTTAACGTTGCGCAACGCGGGTTGGCGCTAGTGGACGAAATTGTATGTCATTTACAGCAACCTTAGCGCTTATTATTTTTTTTTCGGGCTTCAGTCAATCGGTGATTGGGTTTGGGTTTGGGCTGATATTTGTATCGTTTGCTAGTGCATTGTTCCCAATTAATGAGGTCATTCCATTTTCATTTTTATTGGGTGCTGTCATTGATATTATCCTTAGTTTAATGACGTATCGACATCGCCCCAAACATCGGTCGTCTTTTGGCATTCTAATGGTATCGGGCATGCTCGGTGCCCCTATCGGAGTTTGGCTATTTTATACTCTAACTGCGCCTATTCTTCAAACCATATTGGGGATCTTTTTAATCATTATTTCAGGCATAATGATTCAAAAAAAACAGTCGAAAGGTGACCGATACCCTCACCCCATATGGCCCCCAGCCATGGGCTTCAGTACCGGTATTTTAGGGGGACTATTTGGTGTGGCCGGCCCGTTTTTATCAATATATTTAATGGCCACAGGATCATTCAAACGATCCGAAATTATATTTATTCTAAATGTTTTTTTTACAGGAATGGTGATGTCTTCATTGACGATCTACTATGCCTATGGGGCCTATGAAACCATTCACCTACCCACCCTTTTAAAAAGTATCATCACCTTATGCCTGGGCATTGGCATGGGCACGGTATTTGGGCATGTTTTATCGCAAAAAATATATCTGCGACTGGTAATATGGAGCGTCTTGGCATCGGGGATTGGACTATGCGTGCTCTAACCCATACATTCAAACGATGTTTCCGATGGTTTGGGGCGGATACCGTCCTATTAACGGTGGCCATGCAAGGGCTATTTTCTAAACAATATACCCCTTTAATTCTTATTGATTTTTTGGGGTTATCGAGCATGGTCGGATTGGTATATGCGGTGGATCGATGGTGGGATTATAATGCCACATCTGATCGTACCCCACGACACACGCCCTTTCAGTATTTGCCCAATGGTTACTATGTGGGACTCATGACATTGGCCATAATAACCGCTCATTGGTGGTGGCAACTCCCCACGGCCATGCAATGGGGCTACCTGGCCATATTTGGGGGGTTTATTTTACATATTCTCGGGCTATTGTGCCGCCCATACCGCCAACAAAAAGCCCCCGTGGTCGGCACTCTGTTTACCCTGGGAATGATCTTGCCCCATATGTATACCATGCCATGGTCAACGATCCTAATCTTATGGCTATACACCCAACTTAATTTGCAATTCCATCATCATATTGAACATCCCGCCCAACCCTATCCCTACGGGGCTGAAACCCTGTTAAGTCTGAGCATTGTGGGCATCGCTCTCATCATGCCGACCCCCGGCATTCACGGACACCTTTGGTTACTGGGCATTTTTTTGCAGTGGATGATGCCCCATGTGTCTCGCCAAACACCTCACTGGTATGCCTATGGTGAATTATCTTTTGCCATTCCATTTATCATGGGGTACTTTTTATATCAATGACCTTTGAAATCCTTCACCAATCCAAATTATCTAAAGCTCGCATTGGGGTATTTCACACCGCCCATGGCCCCATTGAAACCCCGGTATTTATGCCGGTTGGTACTCAAGCCACGGTAAAAGGGGTTCCCGTTGATGCCCTCCATCAAATGAATACTCAAATTATATTGGGAAATGTATATCATTTAAATTTACGCCCCACCAGTGAACGCATTAAGGCATTGGGCGGATTGCATTCGTTTATGAACTGGCATAAACCCATTTTAACCGATTCTGGCGGGTTCCAAGTCTTTTCATTAAAAAACAATCGCCAGATTCATTCTGATGGGGTTATTTTCAAATCCCATATCGATGGATCCTCTCATGAATTAACCCCCAAACGGGTCATTGATATTCAACGACATTTGGGCAGTGATATTATGATGCCACTGGACATCTGCACCCCATACCCCAGTACCAAAGATACCGTCCAGCGTGATATGGCCATCACACATCGATGGGAAACCGAGGCCTTCCATTATTGGCAAGCGGCCCCCAACCATCAACATTTATTTGGCCTGGTGCAAGGGGGCACATTCCCTGAGTGTCGAAAAGAAAGTGCCGAAATATTAACGGGATTGGATTTTTCAGGGTACGCCATTGGGGGATTAAGTGTGGGGGAACCTCAAGACATTCTGGACGATATTACTCGTTACACGGCGAGTCAATTGCCCGAACATAAACCCCGTTACTTAATGGGGGTGGGATTACCACAAAACTTCCCTTCGGCCATTGAATCGGGGATTGATATGTTTGATTGCGTGGCGCCTACACGATTGGCTCGACACGGACACTTCTTTACCATGGATGGCAAAATGAATATTCGAAACGCCCAACATCAAGATGATCCGAGGCCGCTGGATGCCCAGTGCCAATGCACTACCTGCACGCATTACTCACGAGCCTATATTCGCCACCTTCATGTCGCTAATGAGGCATTAAGTAGTACATTACTATCCATTCATAATCTTCACTTTATTTTTCAATTAATTGAACGAATAAAAGAGCGGATTCGCGCAGGCACATTATAGATTCATTCGTCGTTATGGTAATATACCCATAGGCGTGTCATTGGATGCATGCATCTTTTTTGATCAAATCGTCGATACTATTATTAGGAGGAAACGACCATGTCTATGATTGATATTGTGCAACAATTTTTGAATCAAGTATCTCATACCGTCAATGACGGAAAAAACCCCCTCGGATTATCCGCTGGTCAAATTGATGAAATTAATCAGATACTGCATTTAATTAAAAATATTATTTCGGATGGCATTCAGCGAGGCGATCTGATTAAAATGGTAGGGCTCATGGGGGCTATGGCCGAAGCCTTGCCCGAATTAAGTGGCGATATTAAAGAAATTATTCAATCCCTTAAAAAACTATCCAAGCAACTGTTTGATACCCCTGGCGCCATGGAATTTCAGGCAAACAAAAAAAAACCACCCGCATCATTACTTAATCCCGCCCATTCATTATTAATGGATCAAGAAATTGGCGAACGGGGATTACTTACCGATGATACCTTGTTGGAGGAGTTAACGCCCCACGACGATGCATTACAACAAGGGGAAGGTGCCGCCATCCCCATGAACCCAGCACGATTAGCCGAAACACGTGAAGATCGCTCCATCATTGCCGAAAAAATATTGGCCATGGTCAACGATCATTTTGTGTTGTCACAAGCCAATTTTAACGCGTTAACCAATGGACTAAGTGCCATTAAACGTCGGGCGTCTCAAACCACTCCATTCAACGAAAAACCACACAAAAATATAACACCACCGTCCCCCACAGATCCCACATCCCGCCTTTACTAAGTATTAAAAAAAAACTATTTTTGGTATATTGATTACATGACAACACGATGGTTTTTATTCATGGCATTAATACTATTGACCGCTTGTGGCAAAGTCGCCCAAGATATTTCCGATCAATCTCAAAAAAGCATCTTCAAAAAATCGGCAACCACGATTCATTTGACGGCGTTTGAACCGTTTGGATGGTCCGCCATTCCTAGCACAAAGAATGCAACGGCTATGTATGCAATAGCTCAAGGCATTAAATTCAATCGTGGGTATCAAAAAATTGGATGGGTTCACGCCAATATCAAACGTCAAACCGTAGCATCAAAAAACACCATAGTGGTTACTAATTATGACCAAAAAAAGAATACCGTGATTACATCTCGATACCAGCAAGGGTTTATGGCTTTAAACGAGCCCACTACAGGAAACATCGTCATCTCTACTGAATTCAAAAAAGTACGCCCCAAATATGATTACTATGTCACAACACATTATTCTAATAAAAATACCTATATTTTTAATGTTCAAGATACCATCCCTACCACCAGCGTTACAATTACACCTTACCGCCATTTAGTGTCTCTGCTATTTATTAATCATTTAGAAAGTGAATCTTTTGACGAAAATAGCATTCGACTGCGCCATTTTTATGATTTAATTCCCACAAGCAGCGCCACCCCCAGTGCAAATATTATGGTGCCAAATAATATTAAAAAATTCAATGTTAACACCCCGCTTTTCTCGGTTAATTCTGACTACTTTGAAGCCATCTTAAATCTGATTAATTTAAGTGTACATTCCGAAAAAATAGATGTGAATGATTACTTGGATAGCCTTGATGAAACCCTATTTCCCGATGAATTAAAGGCTGATTTTCAAGAAAAGATCGCCCAATATTTTAAAACAAAACAAGCCACAGAACTATTGCCAGATCTAGTATCTTCCAATGCCGTAACAAGCACCCCAAATAGCACACCCCCTACGTTCGATCAGCCGTGATCAAAGGGGTTGTTTTTGATCGTGATGGCACATTAATCGAATATGTGCCGTATCTTCATCGTACATCCGATGTCCGTTTTTACCCCGGAGTATTGGCGGCATGCCAACAGCTAAAACAACGCGGCATATTATTATTCATTGCTACCAATCAATCGGGGATCGGTCGAGGGTATTTTTCAATGGACGATTACATGACGGTTGAAGCCCATGTTGAAACTGAGTTAGAAGATCACGGGGCCGCGATTGAAAAAACCTACTTTTCCCCGTATCACCCCCATCATGGGATGGGAAAGTATAAGCAAGAAACGGCGTGTCGAAAACCAAACTCCGGCATGATTGAGCAACTACTAACCGAATATTCATTCACGCCCGCGGATATTATCATGGTGGGGGATTCAACCGTTGATATTGAATGCGCTCAACACGCGGGGATTGGTTCGGCCTTAGTGCGAACGGGCTTGGGCATGGCCACAGAAAAAAAGATCACACCCAATTACGTCGGAGACACGATTGCCGATATTGTCACCCACTATATTTTGCCCCAATGTTAGTGCGTATTATTAGCAATGGTTTCGGTGAAGACTTGATTGCATCAAAATTAATTCAAGCCATGGACAACCAAAACACATTATCAATTTTCCCATTGGTTGGTACTGGTCAACGGTATCTGGACATGGGGTTGCGCCCAATAATTCGCCAACGCATGTTACCCAGTGGCGGGTTCTTAATGACAATCCCCGATATGATTCGAGATGTATACTCGGGACTCATTGGGCAGTGTTGGCATCAATATCAAACATTAAAGAATCACGCGTCTGATTATCAAATTGTTGTTGGGGATATATTCGCATTGTTTATGGCGACGCGACATCAAAAAATACCCACATTTTTTTTACCCACGGCAAAATCTGAACGCGCCATTCCTCATATGGGCATTGAACATTGGTTAATGAGAGCCCATGCAACACGTGTTTTTCCACGGGATCAAGAAACTCATCACGTTCTGGTAAAAAAAGGCATTTCATCGTGTTTTTTAGGCAACCCCATGTTCGACGGACTCACGGGAACCACGCCACCGCCAATCACCCCCACCATTGGTATTTTACCCGGATCTCGTCACGAAGGCCTTAAAAACATCCCCCAATTATTACGTATTATTCACAAACTACATCCCCGCGAAACATATCGATTTATAATGGCCATTCCCCCACATTTTCAATCCAACGAGTTGAAAGACGCCATTAAATCTTTACCCTGGGAACTTCAATCCACGGTCGATGGGCATCAGTATTACCACCCTCAAACGCAACGCACTGTTCATGTATCTTATGACTTTTTAAATGCACTGCACCAATCGTTTATTGTCATTGGCCTGGCCGGCACAGCCAACGAACAGGCATTGTTTGCCAAACGACCGGTGATCTCATTTATTGGCGCGGGCCCACAGTCATCGAAAAAACGATTTTTGCAACAACAGCAACTTATCGAAGGGGCTAAAAGTTATTTTATTAATACCTCATGCCCATCTCAAATATCACAAAGTATTAACCGTATTTTAAACCAAACCCCACGCCATTGGACCCCTTTATCAGATTACCATCAAACGGCTGCCCAGCAAATGATGCATCATATTAATGAATACTTACAAAGACACATTTAACACGCCCATCGCATTCAAACAACAAACGTGATCAGCTATTTCATTCTTGCCATTGTTTAGCAATCACTCATCATTCAGACACCCTACTTACACCGTCCCTTTTCAGTTATACTAAATGCATCATGGGTCTTCATCGTCGCATAGCATCCATACTCGTACAATTTATTATTGTCACCTCAATGAGCTACATCATTTATGTCTTTCCAATTCACATAATAACGGCTTGGATTACTGGGCATTTATGGCCTTGGCCGTTGATTGTGGGTCTCAGCTTAAGCGTCTCCACCTTGGTAACTCTCTGTTTTAGAGCCAAATTGACCACCCCGTGGTTAAAAGCCCTGCTACACACGGGCATGGGGGCAGGCTACCTCATGTCCTTGATCACAGGCCTTGGTCTCTTGTTATCGTCTCTCTACCCAGTGTCACCGTTAATATTGGCCTTGGGAAGTCTGATTATGGGGAGCCTACTATTTAGTGTGGCATGGGTGCAAGGACAACGGATTCACTTACGCCCTGTGTCAATTCAGCATGCAAAAATTTGTCGTTCACATCGTTTTGTATTTATTAGCGATGTGCATGTGGGCACACGATCTAACCGACATCTTCATAAGATTATTTCACGTATTCAAGCTTTATCGCCTGAATTTGTACTGATTGGTGGAGATTTAATCGATAGTAGTGCTATCACTATCAACCACTTAGACGCATTTAAACGCCTAACTATGCCCATTTACTTTGTTACAGGAAATCACGAATATTATCTAAAACATCATGCAACGCTATTATCACAATTGGAACAAGTCAATATTAAATGGCTCAATAACAACAGCATTCAACATGATACCATTCACTTAATTGGGATCAGTGATAATCAATCCATACAAGAACAAACCTCACACGTGACACAACGAATGAAAAAATATCCCCATGCTTTTTCCTTAGCCATCATCCATAAACCTCATTGTTTTGACGCCATGCCCATACCACCCGATTTAATGCTATCCGGTCATACCCATAATGGTCAGTTATTTCCTTTTGGGTGGTTGGTCAAATGTCAGTTCCCCAGAATCTATGGACGTTATATCAAGCATAACCACACCTTATATGTGAGTTCAGGTGTCGGTACCTGGGGAACGCCTTTACGTTTGGGAAGTATCAACGAAATTGTATCCATTGAATTAAACCCTTTAGTGAATTTTGAAAATATGAGGCCTCATGATTAACACCACAAGTATTGCAATTATTGGTGCTGGAATTGGGGGGCTGGTTACGGCAATTGCATTGCGAAAAAAAGGGTTTAATCCCATTGTCTATGACCGACTATCTGGACCAACGCCCACTGGTGCTGGATTGGTATTATCTATTAAAGACCTCTGCATAACTAAAAAGAGAGCTAAAATTTTCTAAAGACAGTGAAGAAA
>JBMTIN010000001.1:0-46032 GCA_049437345.1 Candidatus Marinamargulisbacteria bacterium | reverse complement strand
ATAAACACGCCCGTGAATATTATGATGTGTGTCATCCTTGCCTTTTCCAGCCCAGCCAATGGCCTGAACCCCGAAACGTTCTATTGGTTGAAAACGAATACTGATGCCCGATGCCCGTGTATTAAACTGCCCGCCAATACCAATATTTCCACGGGTGGACTTCTTTAATCGCTGTTCCTCCAGTTGCTTGGCCCCATAATCTGAAATTTTAGAATTTTTATTAATATCCACAAAATGATTGGTATTGACCAATGCATTTTCGCCCACGGCCACGGTTATCGACGACGTATACCGCACGTCACCATCCAACTTGACCGTAATAACATAGGCGCCGGGATCCACGGGATGACGGTTTATGTTTCCAACACCAATTAACACACCATTTAAGTACACCTTTGACGACGGTGAATCGTTTAATATGGTAATGGTTTCAGTCGCAATAGGAGACGATGCCCCCAACTGAGAAAATAGAGGCGATGCGATCACCAACAGAAAAATAAAAATAATGTGTCTTATCATAGTAATTTGTCCAATCATTGTGTTATATTTATCGACTTTTTAATGCGAATTTCTCGACGAATGTACCCGTCCCCAAAGGCATCGTCCAGTGTACCGTCATACGAAAATACCACGTCTAAAATAATCTGGTTCGGCGGAAACCCACTGGCATTCCCCTTTAAAAAAGTAGATGGAATATACCAGCCATCCCCAATATCAGCCGTATCTTCTTGGCCATTATCCCCCACTAAGGTAGCAACCCCTTTCACGGTATATCCTTTGTAATTGCCCAAATTAATCATGATCACTTGAGACGAGGAAATACCATCAACCATCTCTTGTGATTCAACATTTTCTAATTCAGACACAGTATCCGCTACTTTTAATTGAAATGAGGGCATTTGTTGAATGGTCAACGTTGTGCCACTCAATGTTTGTTCCGAACTGTCGATCACCCCCTTCGAAAATTCACATACCACGGTAATTATTTGATTTTCCCTGGGTGCGCTTGAAAAATTATGAAAGTAATGACTTTTATTTGAATCATACGACAATTCATCATTATCTACCGTTACCTTTTCAATATTTGTGGCACCATCATCCGATAAAAATGTTAATACCATGTTGTGTGTTGGTGAATCACTGTTGTTAACCGTTGTTGTTACAACCATTTGAGCGGTCATACCCGCGGGGTCTTTCGAACTATCAAAAAGGAGTTCGCCGCACCCCACCAATGCAAGAAATAGCAACAAAACAATCTTTCTTACCACTCATAAAGAATAACAAAAAAATAGATTAAATTCAATTCGTTCTGTTTTTTCAGTAACTTAATTGAGGTTATGTTTAATACTCGCTATAATGGCACCATGAGCTATATTACTGTTCTAAAATCTAAAATATCGTATGCTAAAATCACGCATACCGAATTGTATTATGTGGGCTCCATTACTATTGATGAAACCATTATGATTGCCGCGGACATTCGTGAAAATGAACGCGTTCAAGTGGTGAACCTAAACAATGGTGAGCGACTTGAGACCTATGTTATTACAGGCCCCTCGGGGTCCAATACCATTGGTTTAAATGGTCCGGCGGCTCGTTTGGGTGAAGTGGGAGATGACCTATTCATTCTTAGCTATGCCATGATCGATGCGAATGAGCACTTAGTTCCCAAACTCATTGACCTAAAAAATACCCCATGACAGTTCACGTTCGCCCAATTACAACACAGAAAAATGCGACTGACATTCTTATTGGGGGGTGTTCTCTAAACGATCTTGCCAACGAGTATGGCACCCCCTTATATGTATTAGATGAGGCCACCATTCGCCACAATTGCCAATTATTTACCAAAACACTGACGAAAAATTACCCGGATTTTACCATTGCGTATGCATCAAAAGCGGGCTTAAATATTGGAATATCAAATATCATTGCATCGGAAAACCTAGGTGCGGATGTCGTCTCTGGAGGAGAATTATTCACCGTACTAAATAGTCACATTTCCAAAGATAAAATTTATTTTCATGGCAATAATAAATCCGCCGAAGAACTTGAACTGGCCATTCGCCATAACGTTCGTATTGTCGTGGACAACCCCTTTGAGCTAACCTTAATTGAATCAATCGCGACACAACATAACCGGACGGCCCATATTATGTTTCGAATCAAGCCCGGTATCGAAGCCCATACCCATGAGTATATTAAAACCGGTCATATTGATTCAAAATTCGGATTACCTCTTGACGATGTATTACCGCTAATTGAACGTGTATCCAATGGAAATTGGGGGAGCTTTATTGGAATTCATGCCCATATTGGTTCTCAAATATTTGATACCCAGCCGTATCACGACCTAATGACTATCTTGGTTAAGTTCATGATGACGATTAAAACGGCCACTCAATTGGACACCTTAGAGCTCAATTGTGGTGGCGGATTTGGGATTCAATACCTGGATACGGATAATGCCCCGAATGTGCCCGATATTATTTCAAAAATGGCCACAGATCTGGCATCCCATTGCGAAAAAAACGCGCTATTAAGCCCCAAGTTAATTTTTGAACCCGGGCGATCCATTATTGCAAATGCTGGCGTCACGCTCTATTCAGTGGGTGCGACCAAGCCCATTACCAATGGGCCTCATTATTTATTTGTTGATGGGGGCATGGCGGATAACCCACGCCCAATGATGTATCAGTCAGATCATACCTTCGATGTCGTATCCCCTACCACTGATCAACGCACCGAATATAAAATTGCCGGAAAATTTTGTGAATCCGGCGATATCTTGGCGCACTCAGTATCATTACCCACTGTTCAGCCAAATGATACTATCGTGGTGTATGGCACCGGTGCTTATAATTATTCCATGGCATCAAATTACAATCGATTTTGTAAACCGGCCATGGTATTGGTCAATGATGGCACTCCACGATTATTGGTCAAGCGAGAAACCTATTCGGATATTATTCAATACGACATCCCATGATACCTAGCCAGGCGTTCACATTTTTAAATATTATTGATATCGGTTTTATTATATTGCTTTTGTATCTTTTTTTTAGTGTTCTCAAACGAGCTCAAATTCAAAACATATCCCCAATTTTAATGGTATTTATTATCAGTTATTCCATTAGTAAAATGGTTGGTTTATCGTTATTCTCACAATTCATTGAACAGTTTTTTATTATCTTCGTTGTATTTATTATGATTATCTTTCAAAATGAAATTCGACGATCATCTGAAAAAATTCGACGTGGAAAGCTATTTTTTTCAGCTCAAACAAAAAAAAATAAACAACCCCTGTTAATTAAACGTATTTTACAAAGTGTTGAGTTTTTATCTAAAAATAACATCGGGGCGCTTATTGTTCTTGAGCAAAATTCTCCCCTGGATGAATACACCGAATCGGGAATTGCCATTCATGCCAATTTAACATCTGAACTGGTCTGTTCTCTTTTTTGGCCAGGATCCCCCACACACGATGGGGCCATTATTATTCGAGGAAATGAAATCCTAACAGCGGGGTGTTTATTGCCCCTAACCAACGCAAAAGTATCCGACAAACGACTGGGAACTCGCCATATGTCGGCCATTGGTATTAGTGAAGAAACCGACGCCATGGTGATTGTTGTATCCGAAGAAACCGGCACCATTTCAATTGCAGAAAACGGAAACTTAACCCGGTTTTTAAATCGCGAAGCCTTAGAAACCCGTTTATTCAGCCTTTATAAGGAATCAACATCGTGACGTTTCAACAATGGCAGAAAAAAATGGACACGTGCACTCCCATCGCCCTACTAACAGCCTATGATGCCACGATGGCTCGACTAATCGAACATAGCCATATTGATGGCATCCTAGTAGGCGATTCCTTGCGCCACACATTTTATGGCGATACGACCACGGTCACCATGTCCTTAAATGATATGGTGTATCATACCCGAGCGGTCTGTAATGGCACAAAAAAAACACTGGTTATTGCTGACATGCCCTTCATGACTTATGGTATTTCAATTGAAAATACGCTTCAAAATGCCACCCAATTAATTCAAGCCGGAGCCAGTGCCGTTAAATGTGAATCTCGCTCAATTCATATCCCGACCATTCAGCGATTAATTCAAGAAGGCATCCCGGTGATGGGACACATTGGCTTACAGCCTCAATATATCCATGAATCCGGCGGGTATCGCCTCACCGGTCAATCCGTCCGCGAGCAAAAGTCTCTCATTGAATTGGCCACCCAACTGTCCGACATTGGGGCCTGTGGCATTGTGCTTGAAAAAGTACCTATCTCGGTGTCAAAAACCATTACCAACGCCGTTAATTGCCCAACCATTGGCATTGGTGCGGGCCCTCACTGTTCCGGTCAAATTCTAGTGACCAACGATATTTTGGGGCTCACCCCCAACTTTTCACCCAAATTTATAAAAAACTATCTGGACGGAGCCGATATGATCTCAAAGGCACTGTCTCAATTCAAAACCGACGTGGAAACCCAGCAATTTCCAACCAATGATCATGGATATGAAATCAAATGAAATTGTATAATACCCGAACCCGAACCATCGAACCCTTTTCACCCATCCAGCCACCCAATGTATCGATGTATGTATGCGGTGTCACTGTTTACGATCATTGTCATATTGGCCATGCGCGTGCCTACGTGGCCTTTGATCTTTTAAAACGAGTCCTGACTCACGCTGGATACACCGTTAACCATGTTCAAAATTTTACTGATATTGATGACAAAATCATTGATCGGGCACGTCAAAATAACGAATCAATTGACGACTTAACCCGCCGATTTATTGACGCTTATTTTGAAGACATGACGGCCTTAAATATTCTTCCCGCCACCCATTATCCCAAAGCCACCGACCATATTCCTCAAATGATCCGGCTAATTGAAACATTAATCAAAAAAGATGCCGCTTACGTTGCCAATCATCATGTGTATTTTCGTGTATCTGCTTGTGAAAGTTACGGTGCATTATCAAAAAAAAATATTGATGAGTTACAAAGTGGTTCCCGTGTGGCGATTGAAGAAGCCAAAGCATCCTCCCTGGATTTTGTACTATGGAAACCCTCGAACAAAGGTGAGCCTTTTTGGGAATCCCCGTGGGGCCCTGGACGACCGGGTTGGCATACTGAATGTGTGGCTATGATCCACTCACTAATGGGTGATCATATTGATATTCACGGCGGGGGGGCCGACCTGCAGTTTCCTCACCATGAAAATGAACTGGCTCAAGCCAACTGCGCCTACCATTCACCCTTTGTTTCGATGTGGATTCATAATGGGTTTGTAACCATTGATAATCAAAAAATGTCAAAATCACTCAAAAACTTTTTTAAACTTCGTGATGTACTCAAAGATTATTCACCCGATGTTGTTCGTTTCTTCTTGTTACGTACCCATTACCGTGCGCCCCTAAGTTATTCAACCGACACACTCAACGATGCCCAGACCGCGTACCAGCGATTAACCTCCATTATTGATATTGTTCCCGATGCGCCCATTCCCAAAGAAAAAAAAGACCTATTTAACGCCATTGAAACGAACTTTTGGGGGGCCTTATATAACGACTTAAATATTTCCGAAGCATTGGCTCATTTATTTGAACTTCATGGGCTCATTCATGCCCATCAATGTGGCACTCAATTACTTTATAAACTGGGCCGTGCCATTGGCTTATTTAATCATCATTCCTCGTCAATTCCAGATCATATTTTACAATTGGCGGATCAACGATGGGCGGCTAAAAAAAATAAAAATTATACTACCGCCGATGATTTACGTCGCCAAATTGAGGCGGACGGCTTTTTAGTTGAAGACACCATCAACGGGTGTCGAGTTCGTTCAAAATAAACCTCATATACTCTAAAGCCACGCTTTATTTTCATCGATAACACCAACAATATGACACATATATTAATTCTTGGTGGTGGCTTTGCCGGTGTGGGGGTTGCCCAACAACTACAACGGTTGATCACAAAAAAAAACAACATTAAAGTTACCATGATTAGCGATAATAATTATGTCATGTTTCAACCCATGTTGCCGGGAGTAGCCGCGGGAAGTATTGAAGCCTCTCATATTATTAATCCCATCCGGCGCCTATGTAAAAATGTCACCTTTTATCGTGCACGTGTTGATCAAATTGATCTCACAGAAAAGAAAGTCAAAATTGTTGAAAATGATATTACTCGTCAACAATGGATTTCCTTTGATCATATGGTGATTGCTATGGGGTTGGCCACAGATATGTCACGTGTACCAGGAATGACGGAACACTCCCTGCCTATGCGAACACTGGGTGATGCTATATTTTTACGCAATGAAATTATTAATAAACTTGAAATGGCTGCCGCAGAAACCGATGCTCAAAAAAAACAATCGCTGTTATCTTTTGTATTTATTGGCGGGGGATTTAGCGGGGTTGAAACCATGGGCGAAGTGGGCGACATGATTAAAGCTGCCGTCAAAAATTACCCCACCATTTCAAAGTCTGATATCCAGTTAACATTGATTCATTCCGGTGATCGTATACTGAAAGAATTGGGAGAAAAAGTGGCTATTTTTGCGCAAAAAAAATTACGCGCACGCGGCATGACACTATTATTAAATACCCGAGTTCAAGAAATATCCGCAACTCATGTTCAGTTATCTACTGGCGACATTATTGAAACAAACACCGTGGTTTGTACCACAGGCAATTCACCACACAAGGTCTTAACTCATCTTGATTTTATTAATGACCGCGGTCGACTGGATACCGATGCTTTTTTTAGGGTTGTTCAACGATCCTCAAGTGGTACTATTTTAAAGCATATTCCCAATGTATGGGCCATTGGCGATTGTGCCTGCACCCCCAACTTAAAAGAAATCAAGCATAACCCACATGCACAGTGCCCACCTACAGCCCAATTTGCGGTTCGAATGGCCCCCGTATTAGCCAAAAATATTCATCATTGCATTGTCAATAAGCCCTTAATCCCCTTTTCATTCAAAGCATTGGGACAAATGGCCGTGATTGGTCACCTATGCGGCATTGCTGAGGTTATGGGAATTCGATTTAGTGGTGTCATCGCATTTTTTATGTGGCGAGCTATTTATTGGGTCAAATTACCTGGTATTTACTGTAAATTTCGCGTCTTATTTGATTGGATTATTCATGCCTTTTTCCCTATTGATATTACTCAATTGGATGTTTATCGAACGGAAAAAGTGGATCGATCTCATTATCAAAAAGGGGCCTATGTCTTTCGAGAAGGGGATATTGCGGATTATTTCTATATTATTGAATCCGGTCACGTTGAAATAATTAAGGAAAACCCTGACACCACTGAAACCCTTTTAGCCGTATTAAATGCCGGAGATTCGTTTGGTGAAATGGGATTAATGCAAAAAGCACCGCGATCAGCATCAGTTCGATGCGTTACCCCGGTGGATCTTTTAAAAATTAACCGAAATGATTTTCGTGCTTTAACCGGTTCATACGAATCATTACGCACTCAGTTGGAAACCCGTGTCGACAACATCCAAAAAAATAATCAAAAAAATGTGGGCGTTGTTCGTGAACTAATGGACAACCAGCCACCCCCCACTCCGATATCAGATAATGAGCCGCCCAATCCCCCCGCCTTTTCAAATACATTTCAAACAACTCTTCAAACTGAAACGGAACAACAATTGGGTTCGATTGAAAATGACCTTGAAGAAAAACTATTAAATGAACCACGAAATACAGATTATTTACGACAGTACGCCGAAATTCAAAACCAACTCGGATATATTGAAAATGCTCTCACGTTATACTATCAATACTTGACCATGGTACCCGACGATACCACCGTCATGGCACGCATAGGCGATATGCACCGACGATTGCATCAATTTGATCCCTGTATTGAAATATTAGAAAAAGCCCATACCATAGACCCCCATAATGCTTTTGTTATTGCCAATCTTGCCAGTGCGTACCGATCTAAAAAATGGTATCAAAAAGCCGAAAAGCTACTAAATAAGGGGCTGGCAATTAACCCCGAGAATCAAACGATTTTACGACTATTGGCTCAGTGCCATAACAAACAAAAAAATGCCAAAAAAGGGGAAACACTTATTCGAAAACATTTGCAACATTCCCCAAATAACATTCACTCATTAATGGTGTTAGCTGAATCATTGATACTTCAAAACCAAATGATTGATGCCGATGCGTTTTTAAATAAAGCGGCACAATTAGACCATCGCAATCAATACTCATCGGTTATTCAAAAACTAAAAAATATTATTCAGCGACACTATCAACAACACCTGATTGTTCGCCAATAACCACCGAATACGCATCCATATATTGATTGTGCTTTGTCCAATACCCAACACTGTCAAATGGAATGATACATTCATTAGGAAAGGTTTGGGGATCAAACCGATAAACATCTGAAAATACCGAATTCGAAGTAATCATATAACCGGACACACGATCCACCGATATACGACAACGTGAGGCCTCCCCCCTTATATTAACTCTACGATCAATAACCACAAAATGAGAAGATTCCACTGTAATTTCAGGCAAAATATCTAACGTGGGTGACGGATCAACAGTAATTTTTTTGGTTGAATCAGATAAAGAAACGGGAGGTACTTTTTTTGTCATATCAATACCAAACTTAATTAAATCACCGTGAGTCACCTGATACTGGGACGTATACGGAATAATTGGATTTTTTTGTGAAACAGTAACATTTGAAATAAATATGGACATAAATATGGTGTTAAGCACCATTTAAAATTGTATCGGATTCGACATAATTTCACAACCAATAACCATGAATGAAAAAAATACTGTGATCATTTCTATTTTGACTCGATTGACAACTTTAAATTGAGTTCATATACTGACATAAAAATAAGTAAAGTTAGAAGGAGTCTGTTCGAATGGCAGTACCGAAAAAAAGACGTTCAAAATCACGAAAACGCACCCATCGTTCGCTATGGAAAATATCTGTACCCACCATGGTTACATGTACTAATTGCGGGGCACTTGCCGTTGCCCACCGTGCTTGCATTGTTTGTGGTTACTACAAAGGGGCCCCTGTAATGCAAATTAAACAAAAAAAAAGCAATAAAGAAGGATAGTCCCTTTGATTCCAATTGCGATTGATGCCATGGGGGGAGACCATGCCCCTGGGCAGATTATATCGGGTGCCCAGGTTGCCGCAAATCAACTGGGGGTTAAAATTATCCTAGTGGGTGATAAAAATACCATTTCTACACATTTAACACCTCACCCTAACATTGATATTATCCATGCGAGCGAATCTATTGCGATGGATGAATCGCCCCTGCAGGCCTATCGGAAAAAGAAAGACTCTTCCATTCATGTGGGGTTAAACTTGGTAAAAAACGGACAAGCCTCGGCATTTTTATCGGCCGGCAATACGGGGGCGGTCATGTCTTGTTCTTTATTTATACTCGGTCGAATTCCGGGCGTTGATCGCCCGGCACTCGCATCTGTTATTCCCACAAAAAAAGGGCATGCACTAATGCTTGATATGGGATCCAATGTCGATAGCAAGCCCAATCACTTGGTGCAATACGCCATGATGGGTCACTTTTTTTCGTCCCAGGTACTGCATGTTCAAAACCCCCGCATTGGACTTATTAACATTGGCGAAGAAGATGAAAAAGGAAACCAGTTGGTTCAAGAAACGCATGGATTGCTCAAAGAAACGAACACGATCAACTTTATTGGAAATATCGAAGGCAAAGACATTCTATTTCACAAAGCCGATGTTATTGTTTGTGATGGATTTGTAGGAAACGCTTTATTGAAATTCGGAGAAGGATTGGTCGAATTTCTTCTTGGAGAAATCAAGCAAGGTATTCTAAATGGCACATGGTATCAACGTCTTGGTGGCATGCTATTAAAACCCGTGTTTAAACAAATTAAAAAACGAATTGATTACGAAGAATATGGTGGAGCCCCACTGTTAGGAATCAATGGGGTATCGTTGGTGGCTCATGGTAAATCAAAAGAAAAAGCGATTGTCAGTGCCATCCGAACAGCGATTGAATGTGTTAATACCAATATGATCGATAAAATTTCGGCGGCCGTTCAAAAAAATGCACCGTCAAAATAGCCGGATTGGCATCCAAAGCGTGGGGCATTATTTGCCCAAAAACAAAGTGGAGAATAGCCATTTTTTAGATCGAGGCATGGACACCAGCACCGAATGGATTGAATCCCGAACCGGTATTTTATCTCGTCATATTGCCGCACCAAATGAAACCACCAGTGATTTAGCCACTAAAGCCGCCCGTCACGCTCTGGCCAAACATTCAACCTCATTGAATGATATCCATTTTATTATTGTCGCCACAGCCACCCCCGATCACACCGGATTTCCATCCACTGCATGCTTGGTTCAAAAAAAATTGGGATTACAACGCCCCATTCCTTGTTTTGATATTACCGCCGCTTGTAGTGGGTTTACCTATGCATTAGGAATTGCCTATGGGTATATTTCTAGTGGTATATCTACCCAAGGGCTTATCATAGGCGCAGAAACACTCAGTCGCTTGGTCAATTGGAATGATCGTCGTACGGCCATTTTGTTTGGTGACGGTGCCGGAGCGGCGGTTGTGGGACCGGTTCATACCGGTGGTATTCAAAGCATTGATCAAGGCGCCGATGGGGATTCGGCAGATATTTTACAATGTGTGCCGACATCAAATGTCGAGGGGTTTGATCAATTGCCACGCCAAGGGGACCCGTCCATTATTACAATGGATGGACCAGCCGTGTTTAAAAAAGGCGTTCAAGTGGTATTTGAATCTATTTTTAGGGCATTGGAGAAGGCGCAAAAAACGGCCGATCAAATTGACTATTTTGTCTGTCATCAAGCCAATGCACGGATTCTGGATCGTGTCGCTAAAAAACTGGGTATTCCGAACACACGGTTTTTAATGAATATTGATCATGTTGGGAATACCTCCGCGGCATCCATTCCATTGGTGCTATCGGATTACGACAATCAATCTCAATTTAAACCGGGAGACACCCTTTGCCTGGTTGGTTTTGGAGCGGGGTTTACGTGGGGATCAATTATTATCGAATGGAGTTGCAAATCAAATGAATCAATATAATCTTGTATTTTCAGGGCAAGGCGCCCAGTTTATTGGCATGGGACACGACTTTTATGACCAATTTTCTGAATCCCGAAACTACTTTGACCGGGCCTCAGACATTTTAGGAACATCTATTTCAGATATTGCGTTTAATGGTCCCGAAGCCACACTAAACCAAACAGAATACACCCAAGTCGCCATCTTTGTGTTAAGTGCGTGTATTTTCGACCAACTTCAAAAAAAACAACCCAGCATCCACCAACTTGCCGGGCATAGCTTAGGTGAAATTACGGCTTATTATGCCGCCGGGGTCTTGGACTTTGAGTCGGCGATTAATATTGTTATTAAACGTGGTCAGTTAATGGCCTTGGCTGCCAACCAACCCAAAGGAGCCATGTCCGCCATTATTGGGTTGTCACAACCCGTAATAGAGAACCTGATCGACCCCATTGATGGTGTTGGGATTGCCAATTATAATTCCCCTGTTCAATTTGTTATTTCAGGAACAGCTCCGGCCGTTGAACAGGCCAATACCGCAGCGACCGCATTGGGTGCCAAGCGGGTGGTCCCACTGCCTGTATCGGGAGCATTTCATTCACCACTCATGGCATCGGCGGTTGCACCATTCAAGGAATATTTGACCCAGTTCACGTTTAATAATTCGAATTATCCGATTGTCCTGAATCGATTAGCCACCCCTGAAACATCCGGTACAATCCTTCAAGAAAATTTATCACTTCAAATTCAAGCCCCCGTCCGTTGGATTGAAAGTATCGAACACCTCGCTAATAACTGTCCCGCCTTCATTGAAGTCGGGCCGGGTAAAGTGTTATCTGGATTAATCAAAAAAATAAATCGTGCATACAAGGTTTCTCCCACATCAACTGTGGCCGCAACCCATGCGATTATAAATACGGAGGATAAATATGTCGTTTAAAGATAAAGTGGTTATTATTACCGGTGCCAGTCGAGGAATTGGGTTAAGCATTGCTAATGACTTTGCTCGTGATGGGGCAACAATTGCGCTATGTTCCACCAATAGCGACACCGCCAAAGAGACCGCCAAAACCATCCGTGATACCCATGACGTCAATGCCGTAGGCTATGGCGTGGATATTTCGTCATTCGATGCAACATCGTCATTTATTCAAAACGTTGCCAAAGAATTCGGAAAAATTGATGTACTCATTAATAATGCCGGAATTACACGCGATAATTTATTATTACGAATGAGTGAATCTGAATGGAATGATGTCATTCAAACCAATTTAAATTCTATTTTTAACACCACTAAATCTACCATAAAATGGATGCTCAAAAAAAAGTATGGCCGAATTATTAATGTTGCATCCGTTGTGGGACGTATGGGAAATCCAGGACAGTCAAATTATGCCGCATCTAAAGCGGGGATGATTGCATTTACAAAATCAATAGCCAAAGAATATGGCAAAAAAAATATTACTGTTAACGCCATTGCACCTGGGTTTATTCAAACGGATATGACAGAAGCTTTGCCAAACGATTATTTAGATAATATAATGGAGAATGTTCCAATGTCTCGACTTGGAATGCCAGACGATATTTCACAAGCGTGTAAATTTCTTGCATCTGACCATGCAGGTTATATTACAGGTCAGGTCTTGGGAATCGATGGCGGATTATATATGTAAATTTATTAGGAGGAAATTATGTCAATTACAAAAGAAGATGTTTATAAGAAAGTAAAAGCCGTGATTGTTGAACAATTAGGTGTCAGTGAAGACGAAGTAACCGAAGAAGCCGCCTATAGCGAAGATTTGGGGGCCGATTCGTTGGATACCGTTGAATTAGTTATGGCTCTAGAAGAAGAGTTTTCAACGGAAATTGCCGATGAAGAAGCTGAAAAACTAACTACCGTAGGTAAAACGGTTGACTATGTATTGAACAGTTTAAACTAACTTTAAATATCATGTTAGAACGTGTTGTTGTTACCGGCTACGGAACCATTAATCCCCTGGGACATTCGTTAGCAGAGTACTCTGAAGGACTAAAGACTGGCCGATGTGGCATTCGTAAAATTTCGTCTTTTGATACCACTGATTTTTCAGCAAGCATTGCCGGCGAAATCACGGATGCTGATTTCTCATCGGTTCTTTCGTCCAAGGAAATTCGTCGTACCAGTCGATTTATTATCTTGGCATTAAAGGCTGCCATTGAAGCCGTATCGCATTCTGGATTGGTGATTGACGACACAACGGCAGATACCATTGGTGTTGAAATTGGATCGGGCATTGGGGGGATTGAAGTATTGGAAGAAACAACCCGAACTCTGATTGAAAAGGGGCCATCAAAAGTCAGTCCGTTTACGGTGCCAATGATGATCATTGATATGGCATCGGGTCTGGTCTCCATTAAAACGGGGGCAAAAGGCCCGAATTCGGCGACAGTCACCGCGTGTGCCTCATCGACCCACGCCATCGGAAATGCTTATAAATTGATCCAACGTGGTGATGCCACGGCCATGATTACTGGCGGTGCGGAGGCCTGCATTACCCCCGTCGGATTATCCAGCTTTTGTGCCGCACGTGCCCTAACATCAAATCCCGACCCGGAAACGGCCTGTCGACCGTTTGATGCCAATCGTGATGGCTTCGTTATGGGGGAAGGGGCGGGCGTTCTTATTCTTGAATCACTAACACATGCTAAAGCACGTGGTGCCACCATTTATGGTGAAATTACGGGCTATGGCGCATCAGGAGACGCTTACCACATTACAGCACCGGCTGAAAATGGGGAAGGTGCTCAGCGGGCCATGAAAATGGCCTTGAACGATGCCCAGTTAAACCCCACGGATATTGATTATATTAATGCGCATGGCACATCCACCAAATTAAACGATAAATATGAAAGTATTGCAATGAAGGAAGTCTTTGGTGAGCATGCCTACAATCTTCATATTAGCTCCACAAAATCCATGACCGGACATTTGCTCGGTGCCGCTGGTGCCATTGAAATGGTGGCATGTTTAGATGCCATGGCACATAACTATATTCCACCGACCATTAATCATCACGCCGGTGACGCCGACTGTGACTTAAATTACACGCCAAACACCGCCATTGAAGCCACATCAAACATCACAATGTCCAATTCGTTTGGATTTGGTGGTCATAATGCGGTACTAATTGCCCAACGATTTGACGGCGCATAAATCATCCGCCCTTATTGCTGGTATTGATGAAGCTGGGCGTGGCGCATTGGCCGGCCCAGTGGTGGCCTGTTGTGTGGCTTTTAAATCAACATTTAAAAATACAGCCCTCTTAAATGATTCCAAACAATTATCAGTAAATCAACGGTTCGATATTTACAACAAAATACGTCCTTATATTTATTTAGGGGTGGGCATGGTCACGCATCGTGGTATTGATCAAATGAACATTTTAAATGCCACTCTATTGGCCATGCAAAAATGTGCCCGTCGCTGCCCTATTAACTGCGACCATATTATTATCGATGGAAATCGTCGTCCCAATATACCTGGATCCATTGAAACCATGGTTAAAGCGGATCAACTCATTGATCAAGTAAAGGCGGCATCGATCTGTGCCAAAGTACTGCGTGACCGATGCATGGTACGCTACCATGCACGCTACCCGGAGTATGAATTTCATCGTCATAAAGGATATGGCACAAAACAACACTATGTGACCTTATTTCAACAGTCCCCCAGTCCTATTCATCGAAAGTCATTTAATCTTAATCATCAGTTAAGCTTATTTGACAATGCCTCATTGATTTAGTATTTTCGAATATATTATTAAGGGGGAAAAATATGAGATCAACAGGATTTATTGGCGAACAAATTGCGGTTAATTATTTAATAAATATTGGGCATAAAATTATCGCACGAAACTTTTATACAAGGTTGGGTGAATTGGATATTATTTCAAAAAAGGGCCCATGGGTTCACAGCATTGAAGTAAAGTCCGGTAAATGCCACCCCATTCACCCCGGATACAAAATTAACCGAGCAAAGCAAAAACGAATGTGGCATGTGACAGAATTGGCGATGAACCGATATCAACTATGGGAACACTATGTTCAATTTGACCTGATCGTTGTTACCAACGACCAGATCAGTCATATTGAAAATATTTTTAATTCAACTGATGTTTTTTAAGGATATCTAACCGAATATCAGACCGCTTTAGAGCATTCTTAGCACGGGAAACATCAATGTCAGCGTTGGTACGTGCCTCTTCAAGTCTCTTTAATGCACGCTCATTGGCTTGTTCAGCTCTTCGTTTATCAATATTTTCAATGGGTTCAAGATGATCCACAATCAAAACAACATCTTCTTTTTCAACCTTGGCCAATGCATTTTTAAGAAAAAACGCATGGGTATGGTTAGCCGTTTTTAATACCATTTCACCTTGAGTGCACTCAAGTAAACTGGGAGTATGGTCATGATACACCCCCACATCCCCCGAACGTCCAGGAAGGCGAAGGAACTGGGTGCTTTTCTCAAGCACCTTTCCTTTGGGGGTATACACCTTAACAATAAATTGTTTCAAGCTCATTGATTCGCTTCTTCAGCCTTTGCCAATACTTCCTCAATACCACCAACATACGAAAAATACTGCTCAGGAATATGATCATATTCACCGGTCAAAATTCCCTTAAATGATTGAATGGTATTTTCTTTCTTTACATATTTACCCGCATGGCCGGTAAACTGCTCCGCCACAAAAAATGGTTGGGAAAAAAACTTCTGGATTTTACGTGCCCGAGATACGGTGACTTTATCTTCTTCCGATAATTCGTCCATTCCTAAAATTTTAATAATATCCTGCAATTCTTTGTACTTCTGAAGAACGGATTTAACATCGGATGCAATCTTATAATGATCTTCACCAACAATGCGAGGATCTAAAATCGTGGACGAAGACTCCAGTGGATCCACGGCCGGATAAATGCCCGCCGATGCAATATTACGAGATAATACGGTGGTCGCATCTAAATGTGAAAACGTCGTCGCCGGCGCCGGATCCGTTAAATCATCCGCCGGAACATAAATGGCCTGAACCGATGTAATTGATCCCTTTTTAGTTGATGTAATACGGTCTTGAAGTTCACCAACGTCAGTTCCTAAGGTGGGTTGATACCCTACCGCCGATGGCATACGACCCAATAATGCCGAGACTTCGGAACCCGCCTGAACAAATCGAAAAATGTTATCAATAAATAATAAAACATCTTTTCCTTCAGAGTCCCGAAAATACTCTGCTTGGGTTAAGCCGGTTAAACCCACACGGAATCGCGCTCCTGGGGGTTCATTCATTTGACCATAAACAAGCGTTGTCTTGTCCAATACACCAGATTCTTTCATTTCAAGCCATAAGTCGTTGCCTTCTCGTGTTCGCTCCCCAACACCCGTAAATACCGAAAAACCACCATGCTCCATGGCAATATTACGAATTAATTCCATAATCAAAACGGTTTTTCCGACACCGGCACCACCAAATAATCCCACCTTTCCACCGGTTGGATAGGGAGCCAATAAATCAATCACCTTAATCCCCGTCTCAAACACCTCTGTTTTTGGAGATAATTCATCTAAATCCGGGGCTTTACGAATAATTGGCAAATGTTGGTCCGATGTAATTTCCTCACCATAATCAATGGCTTCTCCGGTCACATTCATAATTCGTCCCAATGTTTGCTTACCCACAGGAACTGTAATGGGAGCCCCGGTATCATGGCCTTGGGTATTCCGAACCAAGCCATCCGTAGATGTCATTGATACGGTACGTACCGATTCATCTCCTAAATGTTGCATGGTTTCAAATACAATTTTACGGTCGTTATCTTCTACTTCAATGGCATTTCCAATCGCTGGTAAATTGCCACGCTCAAATTTAAAATCGACCACCGGCCCAATAATTTGAGTGATTCTTCCTTTTGATTTTGTTTCTGTTGCCATTTTTTTTACCTCCTAAGAAATTGATGCGGCCCCGGCCACAATCTCGGTTAATTCTGTTGTAATCGCCGCTTGACGTGAGCGGTTATAATAAAGCGTCAATTCATCAATCATCTCCTTTGCATTGCTCGATGCCGAATCCATGGCGGCCATACGAAAACCTTCTTCTGATGCCAGGCTTTCATGAACCGCCAATGAAAATTGATACCGTATTAATTGTTTAAAAAACACATTCAATGTCGATGTTTTTGATGGTTCGTAAATGAAATCTGATGTTGTTACTACGGAAGGGTTCCAATCCGGCAACGAAATAGGCAATAACTGCTTTACCTGCTGATTTGACGCCAGCGCCGATACAAATTCATTATAAACAACCACCACCTTAGAGTATACACCATTTAAAAAACCATCGATTAAACTGTCTACAAATGTACTCATTTCGATATCATCATTCCCTGTATTGAACGAAGGTCGAGAATCAACAATATTCACATTTTTAGACTTATAAAATTGCAAAGCTTTGTTTCCTAGTGTATATAAATCCACCTGTGAATGACGCTCCAAAACAGCTTTAACCGTTTTAAATAAATTGGTATTGAATCCCCCACATAATCCACGATCCGATGAAATGACAACAATTGCAACCTGTGGTGAATCATTTGTCCCTAATAATGGTGACAAATTATCATCAAATAACCGTTTCGATAACGAGGCTAAAATAGAATCTAGTCCAGTACCGTATTCCTTCACATGATCCAAGGCCTTTAAGTTTCGTTTAAACTTAGCGGCGGATACCATTTTCATGGCCAATGTAATTTTGTTTGTTTTTTCGACCGATGTAATTCGATCTTTAATATCACGTATATTGGTTGCCATAGTTTAATTGCCTTATGATGCAAATAATGAAGCGCACTCCTTAATAGCGGCCTCGACTTTTGCCTTAATTGGATCACTTAATACCTTCTCCGTTTCAAGGGCACTTAATACATCTGCATGCTCCATCTGAACAATTGAAAATAATTCTTTCTCAAAATCGCGCACTTTATCGACGGGAACATTATCTAAATACCCATTAATCGCAGCATAAAAAATAATAATCTGCTGGGAAATCCGCAAAGGTGAATATTGACTTTGTTTTAATAATTCCGTTAATCGCTTTCCACGCTCCAATTGTTTTTGAGTGGCTTTGTCTAAGTCCGAACCAAATTGTGCGAATGCTGCAATCTCATAAAACTGAGATAAGTCCAACCGAAGAGATCCGGCCACTTGCTTTGTCGCTTTAATTTGAGCATTACCACCCACACGGGACACCGATATCCCTGGATTTACCGCCGGGCGAATTCCCGAATTAAATAAATCCGATTGCAAATAAATTTGGCCATCGGTAATTGAAATAACATTGGTCGGAATATACGCCGAAACATCCCCCGCCTGGGTTTCAATAATAGGTAAAGCGGTTAGGGACCCCCCGCCTTTATCGTCGGAATATTTTAATGCCCGCTCAAGTAACCGAGAGTGCAAATAAAAGACATCCCCAGGATACGCCTCACGACCGGGTGGTCGACGCAATAATAATGATAATTGACGGTATGCCACGGCATGTTTTGATAAATCATCGTACACCACCAATACATGTTTTCCGTTATCTAAAAACTCTTCACCAATGGCACATCCTGAATATGGGGCCAAAAACTGTAATGTGGCGGAATCTGAGGCCGCCGCCGATACAACAATGGTATTTGACATGGCATCGTTATCCTTCAACGTTTGAACCACTTGTGCCACGGTTGATTTTTTTTGCCCAATTGCGACATAAATACAAATAACGTCAGAATCTTTTTGATTAATAATGGTATCCAATGCAATGGCTGTTTTTCCGGTTTTTCGGTCACCAATAATAAGTTCTCGTTGACCCCGTCCAACAGGAATCATCATATCAATGGACTTAATGCCTGTTTGAAGTGGCTCGGTTACTGGCTGACGATCACATACTCCAGGAGCAATTCGCTCCACTGGACGAGTATTGGTGGTTTGAATGGGCCCTGCCCCATCAATGGGTTGCCCTAATGGATCTACAACACGCCCCAACATGGCATCCCCGACAGGGATATTCATTACCTTTTGAGTCCGCTCAACAACATCGCCTTCTTTTACGGATGCCGCATCACCCAAAATAACACACCCCACATTATTTTCTTCCAGGTTAAATACCATGCCAGAAACCGATTCTGAAAATTTGACCATTTCACCAGCCATTACATTTTCAAGTCCGTATACACGGGCAATGCCATCCCCGACTTGAAGGACGTAACCGACTTCTTTGACGTTTACTTTCCAATCAAGATTTTCAATTTCTTTTTCTAATATCGCTGTTATTTCTTCAGGCTTGATATTCATGAGAGCTCCTTAATTTCGTTTGATTTTTTCTTTGAATTCATCAAAAACAGATTTAAGTGTTAAATCATACACATTGTTTTTAGTGAGTAGTTTGAATCCAGAGATAAGTGAGGGATCATTCTTAGAAGACAAATTGATATTCTGATGCCCCGTCTCCTTTAATTTTATTTTTAATGCCGATAACTGATCTTCAGAAAAGGGGGTGGCGGAAACCACCTCGATATTGGACACCTGATTAATCACGTCTTTTCGCTCTTGGCATGCGCGAATCAATTCCGATAAAATAACCAACCGACCATTCTTAATCAATAATGAAAAAAGATTCACCACTGCTTTATTAATGGATAAACGCTTCGAAAATGAATCTAAAAACGACACCTTTTCGCCCGAACTCATTAATGGACTATTTAAAAATACCCACGTGGTCTGATTTGAAATCAATGCGTTTGAAAACTGAATGACGTCATCAAGCAAGCGAACCTTTTGGGCGTCATCTACGGACGATACCAATGCATTTAAATAATTATCAATGCACGACTTATACTTGACCATTACTTTGCAGATACCTGTTCAACCAACTGATCAATGGTTTTCTTTTTATCTTTTTCGGATATATCAGTCGCTACAAATTTCTGAACCACATTAATGGCTAAATTACCGACATCCGTTAATAACGTTTTTCGAGCATTATTGGTTTGAACATCGATGTCTTGCCGTGCCTGATCCAACAATTTTTGTGCGGAAACCTTGCCATCTTCAACAATGGTGGCCAACTCTTTCTGTGCGGATTCCTCCGCTTTTTTTCGAATGGTTTGAGCTTCTACTTGTGCCTCTTTCAAGGTTTCCTTGTGTTGGCTTAATAATTCCTCTGATTTTTTCTTATTTAACTCAGATGTTTCAATATTATGCTTAATCAAATTGCTTCGATCCGCTAGAAACTTGGCCAAAGGTGCCGCAAGAAACTTTTTCAAAAGCAAATATAAAATCCCAAAATTAATAATCTGAAGAATAATTTCGTATGGATTAATTGAAATCATGCCCTTGTCTCTATACTACGAAAATTAGAATCAACGCCACAACCAGGGCATAAATACCTGTTGTTTCTGAAATGGCCTGACCAATAATCATTGTTTTTGTAATCAATGCTTGCTCATCGGGTCGCTTACCAATGGCTTCACATGCCTTGCCAGCAACAAAACCCTCACCAATACCCGGACCTACCGCACCAAAACCCATCGCAATCCCGGCCGCTAATAATGCCAATGCTTTAACAAATTGATCACCTGTAACTAATTCCATTTATTTTCCTCCTAATAAAACCTTATAATTTTTTAAACAACAAATATTAAAATCAATGCCACAACCAACGAATAAATATCCGTTGTTTCAGTAATGGCCTGACCAATAATCATTGTTCGTGTTAAAAGCCCCATGTGCTGGGGGGAACGACCCACCGCTTCGTTGGCGTTTTTCGCCACGATGCCATCGCCAATGCCGGGCCCAATTGCCCCAAAACCCATCGCAAAAGCCCCGCCTAAAATAGCGTATACTTTTAAATAACTGGCTTCTGGATTCAAGGTTACCAATATGAGCGATACCGTAAGTGCAAAAATCGTCGATGTCTGAGTAACGGCTTGCCCAATAATCATTTGAACCGTTAAAACATCTGAGTTATCTGGATTCCGGCCAATGCCCTTTAATGCCGAACCACCAGGCAAACCAGCACCAAAACCAGACCCAATTGTCCCAAAACCAATGGCAATTCCGGCCGCAATATATGTCACAGATTTCATAGCGCCTTCGCCACCAGCACCAAACAATAACACTAAAGCCATTACCAATGCAAAAATAGCCGCTGTTTCGGTAATTGCCTGACCAATAATCATTAGCCTCAAAATCTTCTGGGATGCGGCGGGTTGTCGACCCAAGGCCGCCATAGCATTCATGGCAATATACCCCTCACCAATCGCCGAACCAATCGCCCCCAAACCAATCGCCAGCCCCGCACCCAAAACAATAAATATCATTGAATCCATGATTTACCTCTCCCTAATTTTTCTGTCCAATATATGTAATAGCCAACATTGTAAACACAAACGCTTGAACAATCCCCGCAAATAATCCGAAAAAAGCCAATAATCCCACGGGAATCAAGAAATGCTTCACCAACGATGATACAATCACTAAGATCATGAACCCGCCAAAAATATTTCCGAATAAACGAAACGAATGGGACACGACTGAAGATACTTCTGAAATTAAATTTAAATAAAAAAATGGATTAATTGGAAATAAAAGAATCCACCAGCCATGCGAAGGAACAATATCCCCCATGTAGCTACGAAAGTAATCCAATAATCCATGTTTCCTAATGGAATTAATGTGCACCACAAAAAACACCAATAAACCCAATGCCAAATCCGTATTAATGGATCGTGTCGGCTCCTGAAATGCTGGCATTTCAAACAAGAAATGGTAAAACGTATTCACATTTGGAATAAACGTTGTTTTTGTAATGCCATTTACCACCCACTGACCCGCCTCGCCAGTAATCAATTGATGTACCATCGCAATAACAAATCCAATAAACGTTGTAATATGAGGAAGGATACCTATCCAATTCGCCGCTAATACAAAAACAAAAATAGTAAAAATAAATGGAACAAATGATTTACCATCCTTATTCCCCAAAGTGCCTAATGTAATATCCTCAATAAATTCAAATAATATCTCGAATATGTTCTGTGCTTTTCCCGGAACCGGCTGCAATTTACGCGTTGCTAAAAATGCTGAAATACTTAAAAACGCAATCACAATGTACGTCATTAAAAACATGACTGGGTTTAATTGAATGAGGGTATCGAAAATCTCAAATTGAATGCTAGAAACTTCACCAATTTTATCCATTTTTAGCCATCCTTTGTTTGTAATTTTTATAGTTGGTAATTAGCTCTATTACAATGAAAATTACCTGACTTTTGAATAAGCATATCAAGATTATCCAAAATTTAAAATAGTTTGGAAATTTTAGCGACGCAATGATGGGAACCGCATAAATTGCCAGTCGAAATAAAAAACTAATAAATACTTTTTTTCGGTTGTTTTGGATTAAAATATGCGCCTGATCTTGTGATAATTGATAGAGTCCCAACAAACTAAATAAAGATCCAAGCACGGTTGAATATACGGCCACCCAACCATAAAAAAAAGATAACACTACCGCCAATATCATGCCTATGGCCAACCAATACGGCCATATCATACGAACAATATTAAGTTCAATGGTCGAGGTCGATGTCATTATTACTAATCCTCATTACGGCCCGGTACAGCCACACAAATCCAATCGCCACCCCCAAAATTACGCCAACCAATACGCCCAAGCCATTGAGAGCCCAAGTTCGATCTAACGCCAACCCTATTAAAAATCCCGATAAAATAGCTGTTAGCACCCCCGAACCAATTTTAATAATTAAGTATAAATATTGAGTGCCAATTGATCGCTTATTTGACATTATTTTTTAGCCATTATCCCCATAAAATTAAACCATTTAAAAAATACATCCACCGTCTGAAACCCCGCGGCATTTAATTGATCTTCATAATCTTGCTGTGTTTGTGTCATTAGTACACCATTTAATGCAACTTCTTTGTTAATAATTTCGGCCATGGAATACCCATTGCGCTGTTTAAATGCATGATACTCTTTTCGATAGCAATCTTGGACCAAATTATTCTGATGGTGTATTTTTTCCACCAATAAAAAAATACCATTATCAGGTAATGCTTGATAAATTAATTCAATTAATGCCGGGCGTCGTGTCGGTTCAATAAATTGCAACACCAAATGACAAGCAATAATACTGGCATTATCAAAGATCGATACAGTCGTGATATCACGAACAAAAAATTGAATGGTATCCGTGGCCAATGTCTGTGCCTGATGAATCATCCCTTCTGATTGATCATATCCTATATAATTAAGTGCCGGCGTTACGGACGTTAGAAATGGCACCCACGCGCCCTGAGAACACCCTAAATCATACACCGTTTGTGTTGGCATCTCAGCTATTACAGGTGCCGCAATCGCCGCCATTTGAGCTAATACCTCTTTATAAAAAGGGACGCTACGTGCCAGCATATCCGGAAACACATCAACCACCGCCTGATTAAACTCAAACGGGGCCTGGCTATTGGGCCCTAAAAATACGTTATCTTTTGGCATATGCCCCCCATTTAAACGATGTCATTGTTGCCATCACCCATCCACTTATGCTAACCCATATGGGCAAGTCGAATACGGTATCCGACATTAAAATAAAACCAATGGAGCCCACTAATAACCCCATCACCAACGACTGGAAAGGCAGTGGGTACCGATGAATCACCCAATGAAGCCCCTTGATAGACCCCATTCCTCCCAGTAATACCCCCACAATAAATGGCCATAATAACACGATGTTCCGGTCCCCAATGCCCGACAAAATGCTGGCATATGTCCCTATAATCATTAATATCATTGAGCCACTCACACCCGGCACCACCATGGCCACGATGGCCAAAGCCCCTGAAACACCCATCATCATCGGGGACACGTCACCCACGGCCCCCACCGGAGGTGTCAGTACTCCCAATAAAATAATTACAACAATACCAACGTAAAATAGGGGAGACCTCACTGGATATCGCCAAGATACACGCTGTGATTGATTCACCCGAACAAATGGCAATGTACCTAAAATAAACCCAGAAATAACCACACGAAATACCCCGTTATATGCCACTAATACCCATTCCAGCACCTCTGAAAGTAGTAGGATCGCACCGACGGCACCGACGCCAATGGTAACCAAATAACGAATGTTTGATATCGATACTCCACCCGTTAATACGGCATTACACGATGTAATTAATCGCTCATACTGATGAAATACAACGGCAACCGTGGCACCACTCACACCGGGAATCAAATTGGCAATGCCAATAAGGGCCCCGCAAACCGCCAGCTTACACGTTGAATAAAAATTCGATAATATCGCCATCTTTAACCGTATAGTCCTTGCCCTCTTGACGAACTAACCCTTTTTCTTTGGCTTGCTTATAACCATTACAGGCCACAAAATCGGTAAAATGAATCACATTAGCTCGAATAAAACCACGCTCAAAGTCGGTATGAATTTCTGCAGCGGCCTTGGGAGCCAATGTCCCAACAGGAATGGTCCAGGCACGGGTTTCTTTCTCACCCGTAGTTAAAAACGTTTCCAAACCCAATAATTTAAAACTTAATTGAGCCAGTCGTGCCAACCCTGACTGCTTTAATCCAAATTCACTTAAAAATAATGGCCGTTCGTCTTCACTTAACTGTGAAATATCTTGTTCAAGATTGGCCGATAATGATACCACCTGCGCGGATTCATTTTGAACATGCGTAACCACACGATCCGCGTGAGAGTTGCCAGAAACATAGTCATCTTCTTTAACATTGCAAACATACATGACTTTTTTATTCGTTAGAAAATGATACTCTCGAATTACCGCTTGTTCAGGCTCACTTAGGTCCATGGCTCGAATGGGCGTTTCTTCTTGCAATGCCGCCAAGCATGCCTTTAATGTATCAAATTTAAATACCTCGGCTTTGTCATTAGTGCGTGTGCGTTTGCGTTGTGTTTCAATGGCTTTTTCACACTGCTCCATATCCGCTAAAATTAATTCCGTATTAATCACACCAATATCTCGAACCGGGTCCACAGAACCATCCACATGGACAATATCGTCATTTTCAAAGCACCTCACTACATGAATAATGGCCGATACCTCACGAATATTCGCTAAAAATTTATTCCCAAGCCCTTCACCGGTGGCCGCCCCTTTGACCAACCCCGCAATGTCAATAAATTCAATGGTGGCCGGAATAATCGTTTTTGTTTGTGAGATATCCGCCAATACAGACAACCGATCATCGGGCACCGGAACAATGCCTTTGTTGGGTTCAATGGTACAAAAAGGAAAGTTTTGTGCCTCAATTTGATTATTAGTAATGGCATTAAATAATGTGGATTTTCCTACGTTTGGTAACCCTACAATACCCATTGATAATCCCATGTTGTCTCCTTTTTATTTGTAAACTACGATGCCTCAAGGCGAGGAACCTGTCCTCTATTTAACAATGTTCATGGGGTTATTTCAATGATACCGAATATTTTTGGTAGGCGTATAAGCCGGGTTCTGTCATGTGCCGTCATTTATCTAGGACCTACCTCACGGTTGGCCTCAAGCGGTTTACCCGAAAATCATCACGAAACGGGCCGTTTCTGTTTCCCTATTTAACCTTGCTCCAGGTGGGGTTTACCCAAGTTAACTGTTACCAATTAACCTTGTGAGCTCTTACCTCACATTTTCACCCTTACCAAAAAATGGCGGTTTTGCTTTCTGTGGCACTTTCCATGGAATTACTTCCTCCTCCCGTTAGGAGGCACCTTGCCCAATGGAGCCCGGACTTTCCTCTTTAAATCAAAGACCCAAAGCGACGACATCGCCTACCACAAATCACTAAACCACTGTTAAATAAAAAAATCAACACCAAACCAAGGGCCATCATACCCACTTACCTCCCACGAATATTCTCTCTCCACATTCATACACATGCTGTTGAAGATTAAAAAACAAAGGGAAACCATGGTGGGCCCACTAGGACTTGAACCTAGGACCTGCCGGTTATGAGCCGGACGCTCTAACCAACTGAGCTATGGGCCCCCATTAGTTTCAATTCTAAAGGATCTAATCTATTTTTTCAATCAACCAAGCCAAACTCTTTTAACTTTTTCAAGCGATTTGGATGCCTCAACTTCCGCAATGCTTTTGATTCAATCTGACGAATACGTTCACGTGTCACATCAAACAAGTTACCAACTTCTTCCAACGTTCTGGCCTTACCATCGTCAAAACCAAACCGCAACCGAATCACGCGTGCTTCTCGTTCCGTTAAATCGGCTAAAATTGTATTCAACCCATCTTTTAAATTATCACTCGAAATGACCGCATCTGGTGATGCCATCGATTGGTCTTCGACAAAGTCCCCCAAATAGTTGCCATCTTCATCGCCAATCGGTGTTTCAAGAGATAATGGAATTTGGGAAATAGAAATAATTTCCTGCACCTTTGGTAGGGCAATGCCAGTATATTCGGATATTTCAAGCTCCGATGGTTTTCGACCCAAGTCTTGCATGAGTTCTCGAATGGACTTTCTTAATTTATTAATGGTTTCTACCATATGAACAGGCACACGAATGGTTCTGGCTTGGTCCGCAATCGCCCGTGTAATTGCTTGCCGAATCCACCATGTGGCATATGTACTAAATTTATACCCTTTTCGGTAGTCAAATTTATCAACCGCACGAATAAGCCCTTGATTTCCCTCTTGAATTAGATCAAGAAATAAAATTCCTCGGCCGGTGTATTTTTTGGCAATACTCACGACTAATCGTAAATTACATACGGTTAAAACTTTCTTACTATACGCGCATCCTTCGTCCATCTTCCGAGCAATCATCAGTTCTTCTTCTTTGCTTAAAAGCTTGGCTTTTCCAATTTCTTTTAAATACATTTTAACCGTATCTTCGGTTGAAGAGGATTCCCCAGAAGGAAGGGTTTCATACGAATTCAAATCAATGGACAACTCAAGGGAATCATTATTATCTTGAGAGTTGGATAACGAATCTTTTTCGATCGAAGAATTGGGGGTTTCGCAATCAAATCTTCTTTCTAATTCAGTTACTGTCATATTGCACCTCACTTAATTTTTTTTATCAAATCTGATAATTCAATTAGTAACTCTTTCTCGTTATTTCCCTGAGTTGTGCCAAGCAACAAACGAATATCCTCAATTCGTTGTTTCAATTTGGCTTGTTTTAAAATTTTAGTATGATCCTCCATTTCTTTTTTCGTAAACGAAATATTTGACTCTGTAAATTTAATTATTAATGATATCAGAAAACCTTTGATTTCTGAATGCTCAATTTGATTAACCAGTTCATAGTCCACCAATGGGGATGTTTTAAATAACTCATACACCCCATTGGAACTCAAAAATGGTAAAAATTCACGCACCTCATCTAAACATTTTTCCCGATACGATACGTCAGTAATTAATAAATAAATCACCACATCTTCTGCTTTTTTATATTTTGAAGATGTTATTAAAGACGGCCGCTTAACATGCCCCGTGCTCCCCTTCGATTGCGCCTGTGAATGAATAATATTCGATGACACGCCAAATGAATCGGCCATTATTTTAATGTATTGATCTTTCACAATGGGATCCGTTTCATGTCCCAAGAGATGACATAAGAAGCCCACAGCCTTCGACTTTTTTGTAGGGTCGGTTAATGTATCACTCGATTGACATTTTGCCATATAAAAATCCATATAATGAAGGGCCTTCGCCAGTAATGAGATCATGTCATCCGCCGAATGAGCCTCAAAAAAATCGGCCGGATCTTTGTCGGGTAACGTCGCAATCTTAACAGTGACCCCCTGCGCTAATAACGCAGGCAAACTCTTTGTAATTGCGGCTTGCCCCGCCTCATCCGAATCGAACAACAAAATAACAGTCGATGCGTACTGAACCAAGGCCTTGGCATGTGCATCCGTCAACGCCGTCCCCATTACCCCAACCACATTTTGGATCCCGTTCTGGTGCATTGCAATGACATCCGTATACCCCTCAACCACCACCGTGCTTTCGGCTTTTTTAATCGCCGATTTCGCTAAATGTAACCCATATAATAATTTTTTCTTTGAAAAAATGGGCGATTCTGGAGAATTAATGTATTTGGCGGAAGCGGCATCGCCTAATGCACGCCCGGAAAAACCAACAATGATCCCTCGCGCATTATGAATAGGGAAAATTAAACGATCTTGCAATAATGGATATCCATCCGACTTAAACAACCCACTCACCTCCCCCACCGATAATGAATCAATGGTTTTGAGCCATTCCATTTGTATCGATGATCCGGGCGCATACCCCAACCCAAATCGCTGAGAGTGACTCACTTGAATATGCCGTCCCTTCAAATAATTCGCCATTGCATCAAACGCCGTCCCCCACCCACCATAAGCGGTTTGTAATAAAGTTAAAAATTGCCGCAATTTATCTAGATCGGAATTTGATTCCGTCGTCATCGCAAATGAATGGGGAATGTTAAACTCTGTGGCTTTTTCAATCATTACTTCTTTAAACGATAAATGATCATGCTTCATTACAAAGGCAATCACATCACCATTCTCACCACATCCAAAACAATGAAAAATTTTTTTTACAGGACTTACGTAAAAAGAGGGAGATTTCTCACTATGAAATGGGCATAATCCGACATAGTTTTGCCCCCGTTTTGATAATTGAACCACTTTTTGAATTTCACGAACAATATCCCACTTCTCTTTAACCAGTGCAACAGTGTCACTCATCTAAAAGGCCTTGTTTATCAAGGTATGCAATAATTAATTCTTCTATTTTATGGGTGGGCGCAACATCTTCCTCGGCAACACACGCATCAAATAATGCCCATAACTGGGGATTTAACGCCAAGTTAACACGCTTTGATTTGTTCCGAATTAATTCCAACACCTTTTCTGCTTTTGCCACATGTTAATTGTATTTAGCAACCCTTATTTTTGCAATAGACACCTTATTGACACGCAATAATTAATGCGTAACAATGTGTAATATTATGAGTATAATAAACCTCACAAAATCAAAGAAATCTGATAAAATATTTAAAAATTTCGCACTCAAAAAACCAAAAAACGCATCTGTCGACACCCTTTTCTTAGAATCAAAAAGGCTAAAAACTACCATGAAATTTAAAAACAAATATATACTTATATCTATACTCCATTTAAGCAGTGGACCAAAAGCACATGTGATATTCTCATTCAATCAATTAACTATTTCGAATTTAGAAGATGCGGTAGACAGACTGGCCGTATTTTATGACTCAATCCGTCCTTAATAAATAAACTTGGTGGAGTTAGGGGGACTTGAACCCCCGACCCCTTGCATGCCATGCAAGTGCTCTCCCAACTGAGCTATAACCCCAAGGTTTCACTAATGATAACGATAATTTTCATCCGTCGCAAATAAATTATCAAAATCGTATTGCACACGAAGATCTTTTTCCATAATATGAATAATCAAATCATTAAAATCTAGAATTACCCATAATGATTCAGGGTTTCCCGACACCCCAATGTAATCTAATTCACCCAATGCATCCTGTTTATTCTTCTTATAGAACCGTTGCAAATCGGCACACAATGACTTCAAGTGAACAGCATTTAATGCTGACACCACAATAATATGATCGGCTACGGAATGTTGCCCCTCTTCAAATTGAACCACTAAAATATCTTCTGCTTTTTTTTCGCTTAACACATCGATCATTAATTCAATTTCTTTTTTCATTTAACACCTAATTTCCGGACTCTATCTTCGGACCAATCTTTCCCCAATACAAGCGTGATATCCAACGGCTTGTCCTGTCTATCATAAACAACTATATTGGATGGATCAATGGCGAGTAATTGGGCCAATTTCATACTTTTATCTAAATTGCCCTTCCAATCAACAATAATGGTGTCTTTATATTCAAACGATTCTGAATTATCAATAATCGGCACATCCAACTGATACGATCTCAGCACATCAGCCGTATAAACGGCCAACCCCGAAATACCATTCCCATTTAGCACTTCAATTGTCATTGGCGACAATGCGTCGATATTCTGATGAGTATCCAACAATAATTGCTGCCCAACACGCTGAATTTGATCGGATGTCAGTGGCCGCTGCTGCTGATGGCCCGCCGATGATACCGTTTCCCCGTAATCCATAAAGGTTTTGGTAATCAGCGAATCCAAATACACAATGTTGGGGCGCCAATAACTCACCCCTTCGATCAAACGAATACTGCCAGGAACGGTTGAAAACATAATATCAATGGGGCGCGTCCCACGAGTTAAAAAATGCACCCATTGCGCCGCTGTTTTAAATGAGATATCCGTTTTAACTGATGATAAAAAAATAGTAATTAGCTTGGGAGACACCACCAGTGATCTTAAATTAAAGACCTGATCAAGCAACTGATCCATTACCTGCTGTTGCCGTTGAATTCGGCCAATATCACCTTGAGCATCATTACGAAACCGAATATATTTGACCACATCTTCTCCGGATAAATGAACCTCTCCTTTTGGAAAATCAATGTGTAGATCTCCCGCAAAATCATCGTATTTCATCGGTTTATCAATGGTAACCTTAACGCCACCTAATGTATCGATCAACTTCATCAGCCCCCCCGTGTTGACCACAACATGGTGATGAATGGGAATGGATAAAAACTCTGATACCGTCTTTTTTAATAAAGAAATACCCCCATGGGCATACGCGTGATTAATTTTAGATACCCCCACCCCGTCAATCGTGACTCGTGTATCACGAGGAATCGCCAGCACCCGAACGGAGGCATGATCCTGATTAAAATGAACCACTGAAATCACATCGGACCGCTGGGTCCCATCCACGCTATCGGTGCCAACCACCAATACATTGATGCCAGATACTGATGTCCCTGGAATTACCCCCACTAAATGAATCGCTAATAAAAAGAAGGTCAATGCCCGACCCAAGCATAGTGCCAGCGATACAACACATATCACAAAAATGGTCCGTTTAAATTGGGCTAAATGTGAAATTATTCGATTCATATCGCATTACCATATCGAGAAATTGCTGACTTTGACCAGGCCCAACAATCTTGTGTCAATGGATGCACCGCTTGTTGCTTTATTTCAAGTTTCTTCAATGTCATCTCGGTAATGGTCGCCACCGTTGTTTTTAAATTGGATGTGGCCATACTCACCAGTCCCTCCCTTTCAGGAAAACATCGACCAGGCTCAATAAAATCGGCAATAAATACAACCATGTCATTGTCGGACATATTGGCCTTGCCAGTGGTATGACATTCAATCATCGAATCAATACACGATGGTTCATTAGGAAACACATGATGCACAAGCAATGGACCAGCAAAGGCATGCCAAACAGCGGGATAGGCCCTCCAGCAATCATCCAACGCACGAACATCCAATCCCAATGCCGTCAATGTCTCTGGGGTATGTTGCTTTGCAATATCATGCAATAGTGCCGCGACAGATATGCTCGATGTATCTAAACCATGGGATTCGGCCAGAAAAACAGCCATTTTCTGAACACGAATCACGTGATCCAATCGCGTGGCAGACATATGAGATTGAAGTATCGGAAAATAATTATTGTTCATGGTAAAAATAGTGGTGATCCGGGTGAGGGTCGAACTCACGGCCACCTGATTAAAAGTCAGGTGCTCTACCAACTGAGCTACCGGATCACTTGGAAAATATAGTATCAATAAAAATTAGTATTGTTAAGAATTAATTTATAAATATATGATCTATAGAGTATGGTTCAATTCATTCTTTCCTTTATTATCATGTCATATGGGCTATTGGGCGCGCCATCCATTCAATTTTCAGCCGATACCATTACGTTAGCCATGCCCGACACCATGCAGGCCTCTGGCAATGCTCAATTTGAATACAACAATATCCGACTACGTGCTCAGCAATTTCAGTATAATATTGACACCCAAACCGGCCAATTTAATACAAATGTTGTTATTACACATAACAATTCAACCCTAAAAGGGGAGCAATTTACCGCCAATATCCTAAAAAATAAAATAACCGGTCACCGTAATATTGAATTGACAACCACATCCATACAGGCCACATCAGATGACTTGATCATTGAAAACGGGGCTATTTTAACATTGCTCAACAACGTTTATATCAAACAAAATGGTAGCCAAATTAAATCGAATCAATTAATCTATAACTTAAAGACAGACACGATTATTTCAAACAAACGAACGAAATTTACTATTAAGGAGTAACCATGGTTTTTTCGACGGCGGATTCCATTGACGCAACGCAACCGGAGTCAGCGTTAATACGAAAGTCACCTGAAAATAATGATTTATTTGATGTAATTGTTGTGGGTTCAGGTCCGGCGGGCATGTCCGCAGCCGTCTGTGCGTCTCGCGCCGATTTGAAAACATTGGTTATTGAAAAAGCACTGCCTGGAGGAGAATGCTCCACGGCTTGTCGGATTGATAATTTTATTGGTCAACCCGAGGGTATTTTAGGGCCAGACTTGGGTCGATCTATGGAAGATCAATTATTTCGACATGATATTTACTATACCTGTGAAACCGTCATGGATTTTATTAGTATTGACGGCCCCGTAAAAACAGTAACGACATCGCTGGGGCATAATTACCGCACAAAAACCGTGATATTGGCCATTGGGTTGGACCCAAAGAAACTAAATGCCGATTTTGAATCACGGTTTCTGGGACAAGGGATTTCATATTACGCTCAAGCGGACCCCAGCCATTACCATAACAAAAATGCGGTTGTCATTGGGGGGGGGAATTGTGCCTGCTATGCCGCCGATTATTTATCGAAATACGTAAATCATGTATATATGGTACATAATTATGACACGATTCGTGCCGTAAAGAAACTAAAACAGACGATTGAAACAAACCCTAAAATTACCATTATGTGGAACGCCAAAGTCACCGAATTATTTGGGGTAGACCACGTAGAACGCGTATTGACCGAAAATATTATTACCGGACAATCCACCTGGCTGGATGCCCAGGGTGTATTTATTTATATTGGTCGCGTTCCCCCTCAAGATATTGTTCGATTTGATATTGAACTCGATGAACAGGGGTTTATTATTACGGATGATTGCATGCGAACAAATATTCATGGCGTATATGCGGCCGGCGATATCCGTAGTAAACAAGTGCGACAAATTGCCCCTGCGGTATCGGATGGAATGATTGCGGCCATTAATGTTGAAAGAGACTTTTTTAGATGAGTGTCGCAATTTTACAGTTTCCAGGCAGTAATTGCGAAGATGAAACGGCACAAGCACTCGATAAATTATCGATTTCTTATGAACGCGTGCCTTGGAATTCAGCTGTTAATCTTGACCGTTTTTCAGGATTTATTTTACCCGGAGGGTTCAGTTTTCAGGATCGGATTCGCGCCGGTGTAATTGCAGCAAAGCTTCCAATTATTCGTCAATTACGCCATGAATCCACCAAAGGAAAATTGATTTTAGGTATTTGTAATGGGGCCCAAATATTGGTCGAAGCTGGATTGTTCTCCCACCATGACGTACTCACCGATATCATTGATCTTAATTACGTCCATGAAACCCCCATTGGATTCATGTGTGACTGGGGATTTTTGCGACCATTTAATCACCGACACACACCATTTTTAGCATCGTTTAACGATAACACTGTATTGCCCGTTCAAATTTGCCACGGAGAAGGTCGTTTTTTGCATAAAACACCCCCAACCAGTGGGTTGGTTTATTCCCGTATTGATGGTCATACCGAAGCCACATTTCCCACCACTCCGAATGGCGCAACCAACGGATTGGCGGCGATTAGTAACGCCGAAGGAAATGCATTTGCGATAATGCCCCACCCCGAACGATCCTTAAATTCACAACGATACCCACATGCCATTCGAGCATATGCCAAAAAAAATCATCTGGCGTTAACGGATTTTACTGACTTATTTAATGCATTTAAAGGATAAATCATGATTATTTTTACCACATTAAAACAAAAAGATTTAGCGGCTGTTAGCGCACAACAATTATTTGATCATTATGCCTCAAAAGGGAACCGACCCACGGCCATCCAACGATTTGAACAATATACTATTACGGGAAATATTATTGAATCTGAATTACGTCATGTGATTGAATCCACATATATTTTTTCCAACCCCAACAAACACCATTTATTACTTGATAAACAACGGTTTAATCCTTCGCATTATTATTTTAATGTTTCACGAAAAAAGCCTTTGAATTTAACGTCTAAAATGATTGCGTTATCTAAAGAATGCCCTGATCAAATAATAAAAAGTGTGACAATGTCTGAATTATGGGGGATTCAATTGACCATGCCAACCGAGACCCCGAACGACCTCATATCTTATTTCATTGAATCCACGCCATCCACCATTGCGCCATTGGCCCACCCACTCATTCACACGGTTTCATGGGTCCCACATTCAGCCTTGTTTGATGAAATAACACAGCCTTCCCAAATAAATCACATATGATACTAACCATTATTATTGTAAATTATAATGGCGCCAAATTTATTGATGATTGCCTTCAGTCTGTTATATCTCAATATTCATTTGGGCACCGATTCAAGGTGCTCATATGGGATAATGCCTCTACTGATAACTCCATTGAACGGATTGAGCCATATGTATCTGAACATGTTAAACTCATTCAACATCCCACCAATGTTGGGTTTCCTCAAGCACATAATTTACTCATGGATGAATTTACTACCCCGTTTCTTTGGCTATTAAATAATGACACTGTTTTTTCGCATACCGACGATATTATGGGCCCCATTCTTGATCATTTTTCAACCAATGAGGCCATTGTTGGCATATCTCCCCAACTATTAAATACCGATGGTAGTATTCAAGTACAAGGAAGTGGATTTAATGCCCTAAAATTCAAACGAAAGACGGTTCAAACCGTATCATTTTTATCGGGGGCATCGCTCTTTATACGAACATCCTTTTTTAAAGACATGGGTGGTTTTGACCGAAACCTCTTTTTTTACAATGATGATGTGGATTTTGCCATCCATGCAAAACGACAAAAAAAGAAACTCATTTATTACCCCTTTGTATCGGTCACACATCACGGGGGATTATCCACAAAATTTCAGACCATTGAAACCAAGGTGGGTGGGTATATTGGTAGCCTCTATTTGTGCAAAAAATATTACCCTCACGCTATATTGGTTGCATATAAGATGATTATTCGAACCTTGATTCGATTATTAATTATTCGCTGTGCCATTGTATCACGGTCAAGCCAAGCGCATTGGATACCCACGCTTAAAAAAGCCCTCGTCACCATTAAAAATGATGTATAAATTAATTATTTTCATACTCTTTATGTGGACCATGATTGGGCATGCATTCCCCCAATTATCGCCTGACGATGTGGCCATTCAATCCCAATTAACACGTCAAATTAATGCAACCCCCAATGATGCGGGGCTTCGATTTGAGCTTGCTATGGCCTATGCATCTACTGGATGGATTGAATTGGGATGGGAACAACTAAAGCTTGTTCCTGAACTGCACAAGAATTACGAACAAGTTGTCATGAAAACCGCCACAGCCGAAATCGAAAAAGACCCCAACCATTGGCCGTCTCATTTCAAACTGGCCTTTGCCCACTATGTTATGAAAGATCGTGCCGCAGCCATGCAGTCATTTAAAACGGTTTTAAAAATTAAGCCGGATCATGTATGGAGTATGGGATTTATCGCGCTACTATTGGGCGAAGAAAAAAAATATGATGACGGCATTGCTTGGTGTAAAAAAGCACTTAAAATCAATGATAATGCCACGGCCATTCACTTTTTATTGGGTCAAGCTTACTATGAAACGGGAAACTACTTTGGCGTATTGGGAGAAACACTGAGTGTTGGACGACTGAAATCGATTGAAGCCAAATACCGTCCAACGCCACCCGTAGGGATTGAATAATGCGACATATATTTTTCCCAATTATTATTGGTCTTCTTCTTGGTATCATTTTTGTTTCAACCCGAACCCCAACCATACAGTCCAAAAAAAATAATATCATTACTGGAGAATATACCTTTGAAAATGTCACCATCAGCTTATTAAAAAGTGGCAAAAAAGAATGGTCACTGACCGCCACATCCGCCACTATTTTTAATGATGCCCATGATTTTTATTTGGTGGACATTCACGGCACATTTTTTGGGGATTCGCCAAATCAGCAACTATCCTTCAAATCCCCCACCGGGGCATACGCTACATCGGATGGCATATTAAAATTGCTCAAAACATCGGCCACATTACTGATGGATCAACAAACATACGTGGTTCGATCGGATGAAATGATGCTGGATTCAAATAAAAACATCCTCCATGCGCATGGTCATTTGAATATTAATTCCGACAACTTAATTATGACGGCTCAAAAAATGATTGGCCATTTTGACGAAAATAAGATTTATTTATCGTATGACATTCAAGGATCCATCTCTCAAGATACCGCTCATTAACTATATCCGAAAAAATAGCCCTCATTCTCGACGGGCCATTTTGAAATATATTATGGAAGGAAATGTTCACGTTAATCAACAGGTTATCCGAGATGCGCAAACCCCGGTATCACCATTGGATACGATTATTGTCGCCAACACCCCTATCCGATCGCAAAAATCACTTTATTATATGTTTCATAAACCACTCAATGTTATTTCAACGTTTAACGACCCCAATGGGCGCACCGACCTTGGGTATTACTTAAAAAAATATCGGTTGAATATCACACTTAAGCCGATTGGACGATTGGATCGTCATTCCTCTGGATTATTATTGTTTTCAAATGACGGGCAATTTATTCAAACGGTACTGCACCCCAAGTTTTCTATTTTAAAACGGTATCAAATCACGCTTGATAAACGATTGGCACCGGCCGATAAACAGCGGCTTTGTGATGGCTTTTTTTTAGACGATGGCCCAACAAAAATGACCATTTCTAGTGGTCCCCACCCCACCATGATGCATGTTACCATTGGCATTGGACGAAACCGAATTTTACGACGATCATTTGAGTATTTAGGGTACCGTGTGATCGGATTGCACCGAACCGATATTGGCCCAATACAACTAGGCGATCTTCCAGCGGGGCAATTTTCAGAACTCTCACCAACCGCAATAAAAACACTGGTGCTCGAATAAAGAAATTGGTACTATACCTGTCATGGCGGCGTAGCTCAGCTTGGTGAGAGCGCACGGTTCATACCCGTGAGGTCACTGGTTCAACTCCAGTCGCCGCTACCACATTTATTATGATTTTTATTGGTTTATTTTTATTTTTCGCATTGATTCTATACGTTGGAATTGCTCACATTCTTCCCAGTTTATATTGGTTTGAAGCCATGGGTTATGCCGGCACTTATCTTACCCAATTGGGCTATAAACTAGGAAGTTTTGCGTTATTTTTTAGTGTGATTTTTAGCATTTACGCGATTAATGCTCGGTTGACCCGTACAGTGATTCAACGATCTAAATTCACGATTCCCAATGAACCATCATCCCCCCTGTGGCATCAATTCAAAAAAATCATTGGCACGTTGTTATCGGGGTACACCAATACCACTCAAAAAATATCGAATGGATTAAAGTGGGCCGGACTCGTGACGGTGTCTCTTTTAGCGGCCAAAGTGGGCAGTCACTATTGGCACGATATTGTCTTGTCATTTTACGCTCAACCATTTCATATTTCAGACCCTATTTTTAACAAAGATGTCTCATTTTTTGTGTTCTTATTTCCGATCATTGGTCATGTCATTGGATTACTTAAATTTGTTGCCATTACCGGTCTTTTGTATAGCCTTTGGCATTATGTTCAGCACGGTTTTTTTGGGCTATTCTTTACAAAAACACACTACTGGGTTCGCGGGCATGTATTGGGAATGTTGGCCCTTATTTTTGGCTTATTTTCGGCCTCGGCCTACCAAGCGAAGTTTCAGCTGTTATTTAAAAATAATGGCATTATCCATGGCTTGGGATACACGGATGCCAACGTTTACCTCAAAGCCATTGGTGTATTGCCAATTATTTGGGTTGGGTTGGCCATTTTAGCCATCCTTCTTATTTTTCGTTTGTCCTTACGGTGGACCTTGGCCGGGGTCATTGGATATGGGGCATTTCATATGATTGGCCTAACGCTCATTCCATCGCTTATTCAAAATTATGTGGTAGCACCCAATGAATTTAAAAAAGAAATCCCATTTATTAAACATAATATTCACTATACGCAATTGGCATATCAACTTGATGCGATTGAAAACGTGGACATTGCGTATCAAAAAAAACCCATTATTAAAAATGACCCGAACTTTCGCACCGTTTTAAATAATGCACGTTTATGGAATCCAGGCCCATTAAAATCAACATTAAAACAATTGCAAGAAATCCGCTTATATTATGAATTTCAAACCGTGGATATTGATCGATATATGGTCAATAATAAACCCCAGCAGGTCATGGTATCTGCACGAGAACTTGATATTCAGCAAATTAGTCAAAAAGCCCAAACATGGGTGAATAAGCATCTGATTTTTACCCATGGTTATGGGCTGTGCATGGTTCCCGTGAATCAATTTAATGCCGAAGGGCTGCCGGAATTGTTAATTCGTGATATTCCACCCGTAAGTAAATCAAACATTGTGATTGATCGCCCTGAAATTTATTTTGGGGAATCCACCAATCATTATGTCATTGCCAACACTCGTCAAAAAGAATTTGATTATCCGAAAGATAACGAAAACCGTTACACACACTATTCGGGGACCGGGGGCATTGTATTGGATTCATTTTTTAAACGGCTTGTTTTTGCCATTAAACTACGCGATATTAAATTACTTATTAGCCAAAATATTCATGGTAAATCACGATTGCTATTTGATCGAAATGTCCATTTAATCCCTCAAAAGATCACCCCGTTTATTACTTACGATCGCGACCCATATTTAGTGGTTCATCGTGGTCGATTAATATGGATGATTGATGGCTACACGGCATCGAGCCATTTCCCATACGCCACTCCATATTCACGAAACACAAACTATATACGAAACTCTGTTGTGGCCACCGTGGATGCCTATTCTGGAGAAACCCATTTTTACATTAAAGATGACAAAGACCCGATTATTATGAGCACCCACGCCATGTACCCATCATTATTGAAACCATTGTCAGACATGCCAAATGACCTAAAAGCACACATTCGGTTTCCAAAAGATTTATTTAAAGTTGTTTCAACCATCTACAATACGTATCACATGACCGACCCTCAAGTTTTTTATAATAAAGAAGATGTGTGGACCTTTCCTACGGAAACCTACGATTCGGAAACGGGCATTACCATGGACCCATATTACATGTACTTTAATAATCAAGTCTCCCACCGAAATGAATATGTCATGATGTTGCCCTTAACCCCATCCAATAAAAATAATTTGGTGTCTATTCTAACCGCATCATGCGAGCCAGACAATTTTGGAAAACTCACGGTATATAAGTACCCCAAGCAAGAAACGGTATATGGGCCACTGCAAATTGAATCTCGAATCGATCAAAATACCGACATATCCAAAGACTTAACCCTATGGGGCCAAGTTGGGTCTCGTGTTATTCGCGGAAATTTAATGGTTATTCCTTACAAAAATGCCATCTTTTATATTGAACCTATTTATCTGCAAGCCACTCAGAGTAAGTTGCCCGAACTTAAACGGGTGATTGTAGCGGCGGGCGATAAAGTCACCATGACCCCATCCATTGCCGATGGAATTCGCCAACTTACAAATTCACCCATGCCCACTACAATTTCGGAGCCAGTCCCCACCACAGATACTAAAAATGAGTTGACAAAAAAAATTATTGACACCTATTCTAGAGCTAAAGATCGACTAAAATCCTCGGATTGGGTTAACTTTGGTCTTGAATTTAAAACACTGGATCAATTGATCCGTCAATTACGAAAGGATCGCTAATGCCAACATACCAATACCGCTGTAAATCATGTGCCCATGAATTTGAAACCGTTCAGTCCATGATGGACGCCCCCCTGACCGATTGCCCCCAATGCTCCGCCGATATTTTTCGGGTCATACAATCCGTGGGCATTCAATTTAAGGGCACTGGTTTTTATGCCAACGATAGTCAATCTAAATCAAAAAGCAACAGTGAATAGCCCATTTCAAATTTGCATTTTTGAAGACCACGATGCCAAAAATGCCACGCCCTACCAATTAACACGACCGGTATACACTATCCCCCATGGCATGCATAATTTGGTCGAAAAATTACGCCTTTTTTTGCCAGAACAAACATTAACGTTACTCTGCCAACCATCTCAGGCCCTTTTTTTAAAAAAACGGTTTCCAACATTGACCATTAATCAATTAAATAAAAGCCTACCCACGTTGTATGTCAATGGTCGCTTGGGAGGAATGTCATTGGCACACCTAAATACCTTATTATCGGGAATTCAGCCCACCAAAAACCAATTATTTATTAACAACAACTCCGTACCGATGATTTACGCGACAGGGACGATGAACACCTTGGTCTTTGGCTTACTGCAAACACAGCCGACGTTTGATGCCATTATGGGGCAACTACGTAAGGACAGCATTGTTAGCGAAAAAAAATACCTGGGGCTAACCACCCATTGGTGGGATTATTTAACCACATTTTCTTCCGTACTGAATGCGGATTTTGATACTTATTCAAAACGCCAATTAATTGAAGGTGACATTGCCAGTTTTTCGACATTAATTAATGACACTCGTATGAGCATTGCTAGCACAGCAACGATTGCCCCCTACACGGTATTGGATGCGAGGCAGGGCCCCATTGTGATTATGGATAATGCAACCATTCAACCATTTTCACATATTCAAGGCCCCTGTTTTATTGGAGAAGGCAGCGCCATTCATAGCCATACCGCCATTGCATCATCGTATATTGGGGCGCATTGCAAAATTGGCGGCGAAGTTAAAAGTAGCATCATTCAAGCGTATTCCAATAAAAGTCATGACGGGTATATTGGAAATAGTCTGACCGGTGAGTGGGTTAACTTGGGGGCGGGGACCACGATATCGAATTTAAAGCTCTCGTATAGTGATGTGAATACGCATCGTGGCATGACCCCGGAATCGATGGCCTCGGACCAACTATTCTTGGGTGCCGTTTTAGGCGACTTTGTTAAAACAGGCATTCAAACGGCCATTACCTGCGGCAGCGTAATTGGTAGCGCCTGTAGTTTGTACGGTCACTCGTCTCATTCTACCTTTGTTCCTCCTTTCACCTGGGGCCAGGCCCATGACTACAAAAAACACGATATTAACGCATTTGTCACCACTCTGGACCGCATGATGAAGCGACGCCACCAGTCATTAAGTCAAGATGAAGTGCGTCAATTCACCGCCATTTATGACCATATTGTAAATTAGTGTTGCCTGGGGCATATTCTCAGTTGCCAAACGTTACTATTATCGCCTATTGTAAAGGTATCAGCATGGCTGACGAACTTGATCTTTGGGGGTGTTTTGGCTTCGACGAGAATGATCGTTGAATTAGAGCGCGAGTCGAGGAGCTGCCCGGCCTCGTAAAAAGGCAGACAAAAATAACTGCAGACAACGTAGTTTCGGTTGATTTTAATCAACCAATCGCAGCAGCGGCTTAATTAAGTCATTGCGCAGCATCGTGGATGTGTTGATCATTCACGCGGCTTTTTAATTTTATCAACTCGTGATGGGCACGTGTTAACGGGTTCCCATCATTAAACAACACCGCTAGCCCATGCTTACCCGCGAGTTCCTGCGCAAGGTATGCATGGTTAACCATTCAGGAACTACACTCGTAGTGGTTTAATTTGTCGCATTCACGGACACCGGTTCGATTCCGGTCACCTCCACCAATAAACTTTTTAGGTACAAATAACCAAAAAGTTTTATCTTCACTTTAGATATCTACGTTCAAAAAGGGGTTCAATTCCGAGCACCTGCTTAGCCGTATATATGTCGATATTTTTCTATTTAATCGACATATGTCGTTGACATGTCGATTATATCGACATATTATATTACTGTGCAAATTAACCCAAACGAACCATTTAATGACTTGCCTTTGCTTCCACCTAAGGAAGAGATAGAGACCAAGGCAATACTAAAAGCATCTATAATGGCAAACAGAAAATTAGCTGAGCTTAAAGGATTGGCCGAAACAATTCCAAATCAAAGCATTTTTATCAATACGTTATCACTTAAAGAGGCTCAATATAGCTCGGAAATTGAAAATATTATTACAACAACCGATGAATTATATCAAGCACTATCTATACCTGATAAAAATATGGATTCTGCAACCAAAGAAGTTCTAAAGTACAAAGATGCTCTATGGAAGGGCTTTTCTTATTTACAAGATCGACCTTTTTTAACAACGAATATTATTACAGATATACAAGCAGAACTTATGCAACACGATTCTGGAATACGTTCGTTACCTGGAACAGCACTGAAAAATGCAATGACAGGCAACGTTATTTATACGCCACCTGTTGGAGAGCAGCTTATTAGGGACAAACTTAAAAATTTGGAAGATTATCTACACAGTGAAGACGGTGTTGACCCGCTCATTAAACTGGCAGTAATGCACTATCAATTTGAGGCCATTCACCCATTTTATGACGGAAATGGTAGAACAGGCAGGATCTTAAACGTACTATATCTTGTTCAACAGAACTTAATTCAATTGCCTATCTTATACTTAAGCCACCATATTATTGAAAATAAAAACCGCTACTATACATTGCTTAGGGAAGTAACTTTTAAAAAAGAGTATGAACCCTGGATTATGTTTATATTAACTTGCATAAAACAATCTGCTGAAGAAACCATTCTAAAGATTCAGTCTATACAAACATTGATCAGAGAGTTCAGTAAAAATATGAAACGACAGTTTCCTAAAATGTATTCGAGAGAGTTAATTGACACCCTATTTCAACAGCCCTATTGTAAAGTAAAATTTTTAGAGAAATCTAATATTGCCAAACGCCAAACAGGCTCTGAATATCTACATCAACTTGAAAGAGCAGGTTTTTTAACATCTAAAAAAGTAGGAAGAGAAAACTTGTTTTTAAATACCGCTTTGCTTGAATTATTTAAAAAATAGGTTCTAACGTCATCCGCCCACCTCCACCAATTAAAATTTGGAAAAAACAATTATTTGGGTTGAAAATTAAAAAAGCCCCCGTTTGAGCGCGCCATTCTGATTATTTTACACCGCCGTATTATTACTCCGGTCACGAAATAGTATTCATTTAGGATACTATTTCTGAGGCGAATGCATGAGTACTACTTTCTGGTCGGAGTAATACCCAAACAACCATTGTCCTAATCGTGTCATTTTAAATTTCGTGGAGTAATATTTAAGATTTCGCAGCGTGACTCCTTGATTTCTCAGCGTGGCTCAATATCGATGGGTTGGATTAAGCACATTATTTGACCAATTAGCGACGGTATTGACACCAAATAAGGATGAAAACAGGGGAGATTCAAACCACCATATAACAATGTCGTAATGATTGGTAACATAAAATGCGTTAGTTCCATCGAACGATTTGCTAATTTTAATGGTCCCTATTATTGTAACTATATGATTATGATGGCCAAAAGCATCCGATCGTTGTGGTCCACATGGGTTGGGTTTCGTCCCACCGCATTGTCTCGATTTATGGGGGGATTGCAACTGTATTATTTGTATGAAGTCTTTGCCAGTAACGATACTGGCGGGCTGTCGTTCACATGGACCAGCTTGGCACTGGTTCTGTGGAGTATATTTACCGTATCAACCGTTTTTAAAATTGTAGGAACCGTATTTAATCGACGCTGGGTCAGCGTAAGCACATCGCTGTTATTGGTATTGGTGTATGCCACCACGGCGGCATATCATTTTGGGGCCAACGATTTATTGGCGTGGGGATTAATTATTGAAAACCTGAGCATTGCGTTTAGTCCGGAATCCGCCGATGTGATTGCCAATGCCTTGGACACCCGTGCCTTGGTATATGGCATTATTATTTGCATTGTATTTTTAGGGCTTGAATGGCGATACCAAACCTTATCTAAATCGGGACAGGCCCATGGTCGCTGGACTCAAAAAGTGGGGGGGGGGATTGTAATTGGGGTGCTCATTGTATGGCCGATTAATTCGCTGGACCCATTACTTAATTTTTCAAAAAGTGTGTATTTTTATTATCGTAATGCGCACCAATTAACCGTCCATTTACCCCCCAATACCTACCCATTTCGTCGCGAACTCCCCACCCACCATAATACCGCCAAGCGCCCCTTAATTTTTCTAATTGTGGTTGAATCGCTCAATGCTTCCGCTTTAAATAAAGTGTCTCCCAATGGCATTCCCTACACGCCTTTTTTAAATGCACTACAAACCAATAGTGTGTTTATTGACCCTTTTTATGGTAACTCTATTCAAACCGCCAAGGGGCATTTTGGGCTGTTTTTTTCGTTTATGCCGGCCCTTCGCGGAAAAACATTCGTCAAACACCCTAACTTGCGCATTGACTCACTGGGCACTGAATTGCAACGATTGGGGTACCGAACACATGCGTTTGCCGGACATAAAAATCGTCAATTTGATAACACCGCTCGTTTTTTAACCGATCGTGGCATTGACCACTATGTTGTGGCCGACGATTACCTCCACCCCAAAGATCGCGATGGTGCGTTGCGCTGGGGCGTGAAAGACGCCATATTTTTTAAGCGATTCTTTGATTATTTTGATGCCAATCATACAAAAAACACGCCCGAATTCTATACACTATTAACCATTGCCAACCATTTCCCCTTTAATTCCATGCCTCCTCGTGACCGTCAGGTCTACCCTGAGCCAACATCGATTCATGACCATTATGCCAATTCGGTTCGATTGGTGGATGATGGCCTTCGGGTATTTTTTGATGAACTAAAACGCCGTGGGTTATACGACAATAGCTTGGTAATTATTACATCCGACCATGCGTTCCCTATGGGCGAACATGGTAATTTTCACCTTGAAGCCGGCTACCATGAAGAATCGTTTCGAATTCCATTTTTTCTTACTTGGCCAAATCAAATGAATCCCACCATCATTCGTGAGGCCCATTCTCAATTAGACATTGCCCCGACCATTTTAGACCTCCTGTCAGTGCCGCTATCGAACACCCACTTTATGGGTCAGTCGGTTTTTTCACCTCAAAAAAACCACCTGATTCCACTCATTCAACCGTATGCAAAACAATTCAGTTTGGTGTCGTACCCATATAAATATCGCTTCTCGGCTAAAAATGAACACGTATATTACTATAATTTGGCCACCGACCCCATGGAAACCACGCCTATAAATGATACGTTAAATGATACCGATCGCGCGCTATTTGAAGCGGCACTGCGTCGACTCTATATGGCCCAGCACGCCATTGAAAACAACCAAGTCCAGCCCCCCGCCCCCATAAAATAACCCCCAGGGTATTTGCCGTGCAGTTAAAAATATTTTACTATGTTAACGTAACGGAAAGGTGGCCGAGTGGCTGAAGGCGCACGCTTGGAAAGCGTGTTTACGTTAACGCGTAACGTGGGTTCGAATCCCACCCTTTCCGCCAGATTGTTTCAGAGCTACTAACTAGAGATTTGTTACTACTAAAGACCTCTGCATAACTCTGGCATAAATTGATAAAATAAAAGAATCCGAAAAT